>JAITMY010000075.1 GCA_031290755.1 Prevotellaceae bacterium | reverse complement strand
GAGCAAGCAGAATTTTGACATAGGCAAGTACCTGAAGGGCGACAAGACGATTTGGTTTCTCGTGCTGCTGCTCTCCGTCGTCTCGCTGCTGGTGGTGTACTCGTCCACGGCGGCCATAGCTTCTCGCGCCAGCAGCGTGGGGCCTCTCTTCTTCTTCGCCAAGCAGCTGATGTTTTTGGCGCTGGGCTTCGGCCTCATCTTCGTGCTTGCGCGCACCCCCTACACGCTGTTCATGGGCGCCTCCAAAATCACCTACTACGTCAGCGTGGGGCTGCTGGTGGCCATGTTCATTGTGGGGCAAAGCCACAATCAGGCCATACGCTCGCTGTTTTTCTTCCAGCCTGCCGAGCTGTGCAAAATTGCGCTCATCATGTACGTGGCGCACCAGCTCACCGTAAAGCAAGACTGCATCAAGGATTTCAGGCGCGGCTTTCTGCCGGTTTTGGTGCCGATACTGCTCACCTGCCTGCTGATTTTTCTGTCCAACTTTTCCACCTCCATCATTCTTGGCATCACCTGCCTCATTATGATGTTCATTGGCCGCGTGCGCATATCGCAGCTGCTCATCACCTCAGGGGTGCTCGGCGTGGTGCTGGCAATGGCCGTGAGCTTTACCAAAATCGTGGTGGATGCCGCCGACGACCGGCGCGAGCACAAGCAAAAAGTTACCGGCATGTTGGCCACCTGCGAAAATATTATCCAAAAAACGCGCTTGGAAACCATCTACAGCCGCATAGATAAAAAGCTGAACGACGACCACAACATACAGGCAGAGTACTCGTACTTGGCCATCGCCTCCAGCGGGCTAATCATCGGCAAGGGGCCGGGCAACAGCACCCTGCGCTACAGCCTGCCCGAGGCGTTCAGCGATTTCGTGTTTGCCATTGTGGTGGAGGAGTACGGCGTGCTCCTGTCAAGCATCCTGATACTGTGCTACCTCATTATACTCTACCGAGCGGGCGTGATGATGCACAAGGCGAAGCACTTTTTCCCCGCGCTGCTGGCCGTGGGCATTGGCATACAGATTACGCAGCAGGCGCTGGTCAACATGTTTGTGGCCACGGGCATGTTTCCGGTAACGGGGCAAAACCTGCCCTTCATCAGCCAAGGGGGAACCTCGATACTGACCACCAGCATCATGTTGGGCATGTTGCTTAGCGTGAGCCGCAGCTTGGAGGCGAAGGCCGCGCCGGTGCCCCTCGAAGCAGTGGCGGCGCAGGAGATTGTTGAGGCTGACGGTGGCAGCGACCGCCAGCGCTACGACGGAGAACCGCTGCAACGCGCAGGGCAAACGTTACCTTAAACTTGAAGTAAAATGAACGATACCACACATAGCAAAGCAGCTCTACCCGACGGGCACAAGTCCGTTCGGGTCATCATCAGCGGCGGCGGCACGGGCGGCCACGTCTTTCCGGCCATTGCCATTGCCAACGCGCTGAAGCTCGCCGACGGCAACGCCGAAATACTCTTCGTGGGCGCCGAGGGGCGCATGGAGATGGAGAAGGTGCCCGCCGCAGGCTACAGGATTTTGGGGCTGCCCGTTGTCGGCATTCAGCGCAAGCTGCTCTCGCTAAGAAATTTGTCGGTGCCCCTAAAGCTGCTCCGCAGCATGAGGCGGGCGGCCAAGATAGTGAGCGACTTCAAGCCGGACGTGGCGGTGGGCGTGGGGGGATACGCCAGCGCACCCATCCTGCGGGTTGCCCAGAAAAGAGGCATCCCAACGCTCATTCAGGAGCAAAACTCTTACGCCGGCCTCACGAACAAGCTGCTGGCCAAGCGAGCAAAAACGGTGTGCGTGGCCTACGAGGGCATGGAGCGCTTTTTCCCCGAGCGGAAGCTGGTGTTCACGGGGAACCCCGTGCGGCAGGACTTGGAGAACGTTGCGCAGCTGCGCAACGAGGCGCTTGCGCACTTCGGGCTGACGCAGGGCAAGCAGACCGTGCTGGTTATCGGCGGAAGCCTCGGCGCCCGCACCGTCAACATGAGCGTGATGCGCCACATAGCCGACGTGGTGGCCGCCGCCGGCGTGCAGCTGCTATGGCAGGTGGGCAAGCACTACGAGCAGGACGTGCGGCAGCAGCTGGCACGCTACGACTGCTCGAACATTAAAATGCTGAGCTTCATTCAGCGCATGGACTACGCCTACGCGGCGGCGGACGTGGTGATTACCCGCGCCGGCGCAGCGACCATCTCGGAGCTGTGCATCGTGAAAAAGCCCTGCATACTGGTGCCCTCGCCCAACGTGGCCGAAGACCACCAAACGGCGAACGCAATGGCGCTGGTGCAAAAAAACGCCGCCATCCTTGTGCACGACGACGAGGCCGAGGCCACGCTCATCCCCACGGCCTTGCGGCTGGTGGGCGATGCGAAAGGCAGGCAGGCGCTGTCGCGCAGCATCGGCAAGCTGGCGGCAGCTGACGCGGCAAGCAGAATAGCAAAAGAGGTGATACAGCTTACTAAGTAAAGAGCAATGAACGGCACAGCGGCAAAACATATTTACTTCATTGGCATTGGAGGCATTGGCATGAGCGCCTTGGCTCGCTACTTCCTGCACGAGCGCTGGCAGGTGGCGGGCTACGACCGCACGCGCACGCCGCTCACGCAGGCGCTGGAGCGCGAGGGCATCAGCGTTCACTACGAGGACAGCGCAGAGCTTATCCCCGACGCCTTCAAGGCCAACGCCGCGGCCACGCTGGTGGTGTACACCCCTGCCGTGGAGGACGACAACCGCGAGCGCGACTTCTTCGCCCGCTGCGGTGCGCAGGTGCTCAAGCGCTCCGAAATGCTGGGGAGGGTAGCCCACGGAAAAAAGCTGCTGGCGGTGGCCGGAACGCACGGCAAAACCACCACCTCCACCATGCTGGCGCACCTGCTCACCCAAGCCGGCGGCGGGTGCAGCGCGTTCCTTGGCGGCATATCGAAAAACTACGGCACCAACCTGCTCCTCGCCGATAGCGAGCTGCTGGTGGCCGAGGCCGACGAGTACGACCGCTCGTTCTTGCAGCTATTCCCCGACGTGGCCGTCGTTACCTCAATGGATGCCGACCACCTCGACATCTACGGCAGCCACGAGGCGCTGCAACGCGCCTTCCGCTCGTTCGTTGCCCAGCTCAAGCCGCAGGGGGCGCTGGTGGCCAAGAAAAGCCTCGTGCGCGACGGTAAGCTGCCCGCTGCCCTCCCCGACGGGCGGCGCGTTTACACCTACGCCTTCGACGAGCAGGCCGACTTTTACGCCCGCAACGTCAGGCCTACGGGCGGTGGATATTTTTCGTTCGACATTGCGGCAGCCGGGCAGCTTATCACCGGCTGCACCGTGGGCGCCCCGGGCTGGGTGAACGTGGAGAACGCGGTGGCGGCCACCGCCGCGGCGGTGGCCGCGGGCGTGGACTGCCGAGGCCTGCCGCAGGCGCTGCGCAGCTTTCAGGGCGTGCAGCGCCGCCTCGACGTGCGGCTGCACACCCCCGCGCTCACCTACATCGACGACTACGCGCACCACCCCGAAGAGCTGCGGGCGGCCATCACCTCAATACGCGGCATGTTCCCCAGCGAAAAGATAACGGGCATCTTCCAGCCCCACCTCTACTCGCGAACGCGCGACTTCGCCGTCGGCTTTGCCGAGAGCCTCGCGCTGCTCGACGAGCTGCTGCTGCTCGACGTATATCCGGCCCGCGAGCTGCCCATTGCGGGGGTAACGTCTGCCATCATTTTCGACCGCGTGGGCATCAGCAGCAAGGCGCTCTGCCGCAAGGAGGACGTGCTCGGCCTGCTGAGGGGGCGCGACCTGCAAGTGCTGGTAACGCTGGGCGCCGGCGACATTGACACGCTGGTGGAGCCGATAGCGGACTACTTGTTGAACGAAGTAAAGCAGGAGGCGACATGCGCAAAACGCTAAGCATAGCCGTAGCAGCGGTGGCGGCGGTGGCCACGGTAGCCTACCTTGCGGTAGCGCTGCCCTACGCTGCCCGCCGCCACAGCAGCGTGGTGTGCAACCGCATGGCCGTGGTGGTGGCCGACAGCGACGTCAACCGGCTGGTGCGCAAGGAGGACATCCCCGCCATCTTTCGGGCAGGCGGGCAAACGTACTTCGGCAAGCGGCTGGGCGAAATCTCCACGCAGCAGCTGGAGCAAGCGCTCAGGGAGCGCAGCCTCATTAGGGAGGCCAACGTCTTCACCACCGTTGACGGGGTGCTGCACGTGCACATCCTACAGCGCCGGCCTATCGTGCGCGTCTATGCCGAGGACGGGCAAAGCTTCTACATCGACAGCGAGGGCTTCATCCTTCAGCCCTACGGCGGCTACACGTCCGACGTGCCCATTGCCAGCGGCCACATCACCTCGCCGTTCCCCAAGAGGTACAAGGGCAGCATGTTTCAGCACTTCAGCGGCGGGGGCAAGAGCGACAGCCTGCTGCTACAGCTCTTTGCCTTTGCGCGGCACCTCAGCGGCAGCCCCTTTTGGCAGGCGCAGGTAGAGCAGATTTACGTTACGCCGCAGGGTAGGGTAGAGCTTGTCCCCCGCGTGGGGGCGCACGTGATACGCATGGGCACCCTCGACGGCTTCGAGCACAAGCTGCGCAAGCTCTACACCCTCTACCAAAAAGGCTTGCCCCTGAAGGGCTGGAACACGTATGATATGATTGATGTCTCCTACGGCAACCAAGTGGTGTGCCGCAAGAAAGCGGATAGTAACAAAACCATCTAAATAAATGAGCTATGGAAAAGAACGATTACATTATGTCGATAGACATTGGGACGACAAAGATTGTCGCCATGATTGGCCGGGTCAACGCCCACGGTCGGATTGAGGTAGTGGCGCAGCACCGCGTTGACTCGCAGGGCGTGTGGCGCGGCATAGTGGAGAACATCGACGACGCGTCGTACTCCATCAAGGACTGCCTCGACGGGCTGTACAAGCAAACGGACGTGCGGCAGCGCAACGTCATCGTGGGCATTGCGGGGAGCCACATTTCGAGCACGCAGAACAACACGAGCATCCTCCGCGCCAACAGCAGCGCCACCATCACCGAGGGCGAGGTGCTGAAGATGCAGCGGGACATGTACAAAATTGCGCTGAAGCCGGGGCAGGAGATACTGCAAATCCTCGCGCAGGACTACGTCATCGACGGCGAGCCGGTGGCCAAGGCCGTGGGGCGCCGCGGCAGCAAGCTCACCGGCAACTACCACATCGTGCTGGGCGAAACCGCCTCCATCAGCAACATCCGCGCCTGCGTGGAGCGCTGCGGGCTGGCGCTCAAAAAGCTGGTGCTGGAGCCGCTGGCCTCGGCAGATGCCACGCTGACCAAGGAGGAGAGGGAGGCCGGCGTGGCGCTGCTCGACATCGGCGGCGGCACCAGCGACCTCGCCGTACTCTACCAGAACACCGTGCGGGGAACCTACGTCATCCCCTGCGGCGGCGAGCTTATCACCAACGACATCCGCCATATTTGCAACATCCCCCGCCGCAAGGCCGAGCTTGTGAAGTGCCGCTTCGGCTCCTGCCTCAGCGACTGCGCCTCGGCTGACCAAAAGATTGTCTTCGGCAAGGCCGGCGACAGCGAGGCTCGCTTGGTTACCGGAAAGACCCTGGCCGGCATCATCCAAGACCGCATGGAGCAAATCATCGACTCCGTGCGCTACAGGATTAACGAAAGCGGCTACGGCGACCGGATACAGAGCATCGTGCTCACCGGCGGCAGCTCGCAGATGCGCCACCTTCCGCAGCTGGTCAAGCTGCGCACCGGCCTCGACGCCCGCATCGGCTACCCCACCGTGCTGGTGGCCGCCGAGGGCAAGCCGCGCGACCTCGACCCCACCAAGTCCACCAGCGTAGGCCTCATGATGAGCGGCTACGAGGAGATGGTGGCCGCCGCCGGACAGCCCGCGCTGCTACAGCACCTCCCCGGCTGGCTCATAGGCAAAAGGCTGGTGAAGAACATCGTGGGGCGCTTCGACCGAGTGTTTGAGGAAGACGAGCACGTAATACCGAGTTAACTTAACGCTAAAAACAATACTGCTATGGAATTTGAAACGATGCTGGAACCGGAGGAGAGCACCTCTATCATCCGGGTGGTGGGCGTGGGCGGCGGCGGCTGCAACGCTGTGAACTACATGTACAGGCTGGGCATAAAGGATGTCGGGCTGGTGGTGTGCAACACCGACGCGCAGGCGCTCAACAACAGCCCCGTGCAGGCGAAGCTGCAGCTGGGCAAGAAGCTCACCGAGGGGCTGGGCGCTGGCTCCGACCCCGAGCAGGGGCGCCTCGCGGCGGAGGAGGACATCCTCGACGTGAAGGCCATGCTCAAAACCGCCAAGATGGCCTTCATCACCGCGTGCATGGGCGGCGGCACCGGCACCGGCGCCGCGCCGGTCATCGCCAAGGCCGCTAAGGACATGGGCGTGCTCACGGTGGCCATTGTTACCGTGCCCTTCAAGTGCATGGAGCCGCCGCGCCGCATACAGGCCGCCTACGACGGCATCCGCGAGCTACGCAAGTACGTGGACTCCCTCATCGTCATTGACAACGAGAAGCTGCGCGAGCTCTACGGCAGCCTCAAGTACACCGAGGCCTTCGCCAAGGCCGACGAGGTGCTCTACACCTCCGTCAAGGGCATCACCGAAATCATCACCACGCCGGGCTACATCAACATCGACTTCGCCGACGTGCGCAACGCCATGCGCAACGGCGGCGTAGCCCTCATGGGCACCGGGCGCGCCGGCGGCGACGACCGCGCCGAGGTCGCCGTGGAGGCCGCCATCAGCTCGCCCCTGCTCTACAACAACAACATCCGCGGCGCCCGCAACATCCTTGTCAACGTCATGATGGGCGAGAACGAGCTCTCGCTCGACGAGGTGAGCAGCATCACCAACCGCGTCATCGAGGAGTCCGGCGACCCCCTACAGGTGAAGACCGGCGTGGGCAAAAGCCCCGAGCTGGGCAACGACGTGGCGGTAAGCATCATCGCCACGGGCTTTGAGGTGGACGACATCGACATCCCCGACGGCGCGGGCGACGGGGGAGGCTCGGGCTTCACCCCCGACCGCCGGGGCGACCCCCGACCCGCCCGCCGCGCCTCTGCCCACCGCAGCGAGAAGAAGGGCAGCGCGGAGGAGGTCATCTACATCGACGACCTCGGGGAGACCTCCTCCGACGGGGGGGCGTTTGCGCCCGCCACCGCCACCGCCACCGCCGCGCGGCGGGAGGCAGGGCGGCAGGGCACCCTCCCCCTGTGGCTCGACGACTCCATTACCCTTGAGCAGAAGGAGCGCCCCGCGCCCCGCTTCCGCGCCTCCGCCCCGCGCCGCGAGGAGGCCGAGGAGGTGTCGCGCCTTGTCCTTGGCCGCGGCGGTAGCACGCTCGAGGAGTCCACCCCCGCCTACATCAACCGCAAGCCGGATTGAGGGGGGAGGTGGTGCACGCCTATAGAAGCACAGCTACGGCACCCGTAATCGGGCGATTACGGCACCCGTAACAGTACGACTACGCCACCCGTAGAAGCCCCCCAATCGCTGCGCTTCATTGGGGGTTACTCACCTTGAACCCTTGCGGGTTCTGCCGGCTACCAACCCGACAGGGTTGACTGTGAGTAACCCC
>JAITMY010000064.1 GCA_031290755.1 Prevotellaceae bacterium | reverse complement strand
TGCTTCGCGCAGTTCACCCTACACACCTCCGGCCACAACCCCCGACCCACCCAGGGGCAGCGCTGGCGCCCGCGCAAAAAGCACAAGTTCGCCTACATGCCACAGCGCATGGGCCTGCGCGGGTGCACCGGCTGCGGGCGCTGCTCGCGCGCCTGCCCCGCAGACATGAACCTCAGCGAGCACCTTACTCAACTCACAACCCATAGCTAACAACGATTATGACCGACAACATCTACTTGCCCTACCTGGCCACCGTGGAGAAGATCACGCGCGAGGCGCCGGGGGTAAAGACACTTCGCCTGAAGTTTCAGGACGAGGAGGTAGCCCGAACCTTCGCCTTTCAGGCAGGGCAGTTTGGCGAGTACTCGGCCTTCGGCGAGGGCGAAAGCACCTTCTGCATCGCCTCGCCGCCCACGCGCAAGGGCTACATCGAGTGCACCTTCCGTGAGGCCGGCAGGGTAACCGCAGCGCTGGCCAAGCTCGAAGAAGGCCAAACGATGGGCTTCCGTGGCCCCTACGGCAACACCTTCCCCCTCGGCGAGTGGCGCGGAAAGAGCCTCCTCTTCGTCGCCGGAGGCATTGCCCTGCCCCCCATGCGCTGCGTGATTTGGAACGCGCTCGACACCCGCGACAACTTTAAGGACATCAGCATCCTCTACGGCGCAAGAACCGTGGCCGACCTCGTCTATAAGCACGAGCTCCGCGAGTGGGGCGAGCGCCCCGACGTGCGCCTCGTAGCCACCGTAGACCCCGGCGGCGAAACGCCCGACTGGAAGGGCGAGGTAGGCTTCGTGCCCGCCGTGCTCGAAAAGATGCAGCCGAAGGCCGAGGGCACCATCGCCGTCGTGTGCGGCCCCCCGGTGATGATTAAGTTCACCTTCCCCGTGCTCGAAAAGCTCGGCTTCAGCCCCCAAAGCATCTACACCACCCTCGAAAACCGCATGAAGTGCGGCCTCGGAAAGTGCGGGCGCTGCAACGTAGGCAGCAAGTACGTCTGCAAAGACGGCCCGGTGTTCTCCCGCGCCGAGCTCGAAACCCTACCCTCCGAGTACTAAGCGCATGGCAAAGCTCCGGTTTGACGACGTGGCGGCGGCCTACAAGCGCATCATGGCCGACCTACAGCGCAAGGCCTACAAGCCCGTTTACCTGCTCATGGGCGAAGAAGCCTACTACATCGACGTGGTGGCCGACTACATCCAGAGCAGCGTGCTCGCCGAGGCCGAAAAAGCCTTCAACCTCATGGTGGTGTACGGCAGCAGCAAGGACGTAACCGCCCGCGTGGTGGTAGAGCTCGCCCGCCGCTACCCCATGATGGGCGCCAGGCAGGTGGTGGTGCTGCGCGAGGCGCAGGACATGAAGGACATCGACGAGCTCGAGCTCTACCTGCGCCGCCCCCTGCCCTCCACCCTGCTGGCCATATGCTGCAAGGGCAAAACGCTCGACAAGCGCAAGGCGCTCTACAAGCACATCGCCAAGGTGGGCGAGGTGCTCGAAACCGTGCCCCTCTACGACAACGAGCTCGCCGCGTGGATAGGCAGGTACGCCGCCGAGCAGCGCCGCAGCATCGACCCCGCCGCCGTGAAGATGCTCGCCGACCACATCGGCGCCGACCTGAGCCGCATCGTGGGCGAGCTCCGCAAGCTCGCCATCGTGCTCCCCGAAGGCGCCCCCATCACCGCCGAGCACATCGAGCGCAACATCGGCATCAGCAAAGACTACAACCCCTTCGAGCTGACCAAGGCCATCGCCGCGGGCGACGTGCTCAAGGCCAACCGCATCGCCCTGCACTTCGACCGCAACGCCAAGGACAACCCCAAGGAGAAGATATTCGGCCTCCTCTTCGCCTACTTCGCCAAGCTCTACCAGCTCCACATGGCCAAGGCCGCCGCCCGCGGAGGCCCCATCCCCGCCGCCGCCGCGCAGGAGCTCGGCATACCCCCCTTCTTCCTCAAGGACTACGAGGCCGCCTGCCGCCGCTACTCCGCCCCCAAGGTCGAGGAGGCCATTGCCCTCCTCCGCACCTTCGACATGCGCGGAAAGGGCTGGGGCGGAGAGGCGTCAACCTCCTACGGCGACATGCTCCGCGAGCTCCTCTACCGCATCATGCACTGACCACACTCTCTTAAATAATGCCAACAACCCACCCCCCCACAGCTAAATACTGCCCTTAGGCGCTGCGCTGGCAGGCGCAAGCAAAACCTTTTCCCTATCTTTGCCCCGCTTAGCAGCGCGCAGCAGCACTTTATTAACCTTTAGCACCTAAACATCATGGCAGCAGAGCAAGGAAACGTATTCGTAGAGCTATACGATTTGACCCTCACCGAGAGGGTGGACGACCGCTTCGGTCGCGTGGTAACCAGCAAGTCCCTCGGCGAGGGAGACCTCATTAGCATCGCGGTGGCGCGGCGCACAGACCTCAACCCCACCACCCTGCGGGCCTCGCTCGACATCCTCAAGGAGGTGGCCGTGGAGGAAATCACCAACGGCGCCTCGGTGAACTTCGGCCTGGGCTTCTTCGCCCTCGACGTAAAGGGCGTGTTCATTGGCGACCACGCCCACTGGGACCCCGCCCAGCACAGCCTCCACGTGAAGGCCACCCCCAGCGCCGAGCTGCGGCAGGCCGTCAAGGCCACCCACGTCAACGTGCGCGGCATGG
This sequence comes from Prevotellaceae bacterium, assembly GCA_031290755.1. Classification (GTDB taxonomy): domain Bacteria; phylum Bacteroidota; class Bacteroidia; order Bacteroidales; family UBA932; genus JAITMY01. The sequence goes on along the minus strand of JAITMY010000064.1, from coordinate 143 downwards.
CCAGCGCCGGCGCCGTCATCAACGCGGTGCACGACGTAACCACCGCCGAGGAGAACGCGCGGATAACCCCCGGCGGCGGCGTTACCCTCACCGGCGCCAAGCTCAAAATTGCGGGCGACAGCCCCGCCAACGGCATCTGCCTC
>JAITMY010000059.1 GCA_031290755.1 Prevotellaceae bacterium | reverse complement strand
TGCATCTCCTGGTTGACCTCTATGCGCAGCGCCTGAAACACCCTCGGCAGCTGCTTATGCTCGTCGAGCCTCGGCAGCAGGGGCCTCACTACCTCCAAAAACTCGCCGACCGTGGCAATAGGCGAGCTTTTTCGCGCCTCCTCCACGGCCTTGGCCAGCTTGTAGGCGCTGCTCAGCTCGCCGTAGTCTGCAAAAATCCGGCTCAGCTCGCGGGCGCTGTAGGTGCCCACCACCGCCGCCGCCGTGAGGCTGCTCTGCTCGTTCATGCGCATATCCAGCGGCGCATCGAAGCGAAACGAAAACCCCCGCTCCCCCGTATCAAGCTGGTGCCACGAAACGCCGAGGTCGCCCAGCAGCCCGTCCACCTGCTCGGCGGCGTGGTAGCGCAGCAGCCCGCGCACAAAGCGGAAGTTCCCTCGCACCAGCGTCAGGCGGCGGTCGCCGATGCGCTCCGCATTGCCGGCGGCGGCGGCATCTTGGTCGAGCGCAATGAGCCGCCCCTTGCTGCCCAGGCGCCTCAGTATTTCCTGCGCGTGCCCGCCGCCGCCAAACGTTACGTCAACGTAGGTGCCATCCGGCTTGATGTCTAAGCCATCCACGCTTTCCTGTAGCAGCACCGGAACGTGGTAGCAGGTGGACAGTTGCTCTGTGCTCATTCAACAACGCTACTTTTTTAGGTGTCCGTACTACGATGCCTGCTCTTGCCGGGCATCCGCCTGTTTTTTTCTCAAATACTTTTTGGCCAGCGCAGCCACTTCGGGTTCGGGCATGCTGCTGCCCTCGTAGGTAGCCTTATCCCACAGCTTTACCCTGCTATTTTTCCCAACGAAAACAACCTCCTTGCTGATGCCCGCCTTAGCAATCAGCCGCTTAGGGAGCAGCACGCGCCCCGCAGGGTCAACCTCCAGCGGCGCCATGTCGCGAAACAGCTCGTCGCTCAGCGCCTGCTGCTCGTCGTCGTAGGGGTCAAGCGACTGCTCAATGAGGGAGACCTCCTTTTCGTACTCCGCCTCGGTCATCAGCGTAAGGCTCTTGGTAAACAAATCCTTCTTGGCAACCATGTGGATTTGGCCGTCGCCCGTAACGGCAGCGGCGCGAAAGGGCGCAGGAAACGGAACCCTGCCCTTATCGTCAACCTTACACACATATTCGCCAATGAACAATGCCATACCCCACGGATAAAAATTTGGTAAAAATCACAGCGGTAAATTTACACATATTTCACCACTTTGCACCACTTTCACACACATTTTTTTCAATATAATTTTCAACAGGGATGAAAACCCTCCGCCATAAATTATTAAATAGCATAAAATAAGGAGTTTAGCCTGCCCTAAATTATTGCAATCATCAAGTTATTGACAGCTTGTTGACATTTGAGGGTTGAGCGGCGGCAATTTTTCACCACCCCAAAATTTTTCGGTGCATTTCCAAAAAAATATTACCTTTGCAGTACGTGAATGTAACCGGTAAAGTTTTAGCAACTTAACAAAACGTGAAGCTATGCAGCACCTGACCATCCCTTTATCTGACAACCTGCTGATTTCATTGAACATGAACAGCGACGAAGTGGCGCTATCCATGCGCCGTGAATATGCTATGAAGCAGTACCGCGAGGGCCGGTTGACGCTAAGCCAATCGGCAGAGCTCTGCGGAATGAACATCTACGACTTCATGTCGCTGCTATCGCAAAATTCTATCGCCGTGATAGATTATAGCCCCGAAGAGCTGAGGCGAGAAGTAGCGATGCTTTGAGCGGCAACGTCATGGTAGTAGTATGCGATAGCTCGCCGGTAGTGGCATTAGCCACGGTTGATAAGCTCGGCCTACTTGATGCGCTGTTTCATGAAGTGGTGATTCCGCGCCGCGTTTTCGAAGAGTTAACCGTTCCCGACAAGCCCGAAGCCGAAAAGATACGTGTATGGGCGCAAGCAAAGGTCGTAGCCCAAGCAGCCAATAGCCCGTTGGTGCGGACGCTTAACATGCTGCTTGATGCGGGCGAATCGGAGGCGATGGCGCTTTACTGGGAGCGAAAAGCAAGCTACCTGCTAATAGACGAAAAGAGAGGCCGCAGAATAGCTGCGCAAAACGAGGTCAGGGTAGTGGGAACTTTTGGCATCCTGCTAATGTCAAAGCAGCGCGGCCTCATAGCTACCGTGAAGCCGGTAATGGACTTGCTGCGGTGCTCTGCCATTAGGTTTTCGGATAAGCTGTACCACGCCATATTAGAGCTGGCAGGAGAGCAAGTATAAAGTAAAAACCATTGTCTAACCCTATATTTTTTTGACAAGCTATGGAAAAACCTCATTTAAGCTTTTGGAAAATCTGGAACATCAGCTTCGGATTTTTTGGCGTGCAGATAGCCTACTCGCTGCAAAGCGCAAACATTAGCCGCATCTTTGCCACGCTGGGCGCCGACCCGCACAGCCTGAGCTACTTCTGGGTGCTGCCGCCCCTGATGGGCATCATCGTACAGCCCATCGTGGGCTACGCCAGCGACCGCACGTGGACGCGCTTTGGCCGCCGCATCCCCTACCTGTTCGTGGGGGCGCTGGCCGCCATCGTCGTGATGTGCCTGCTGCCCAACGCAGGCAGCTTTCGCCTCAGCGTGGGCACGGCCATGCTCTTTGGGCTGGTGGCGCTCATGTTTCTGGACACGTCCATCAACATGGCCATGCAGCCGTTCAAGATGATGGTGGGCGACATGGTGAGCGAAAAGCAAAAGGGCTTCGCCTACTCCGTGCAGAGCTTCCTGTGCAACGCGGGCAGCTTGGTGGGCTTCCTGTTCCCCTTCATCTTCACGTACCTTGGCCTCCGGAACGTGGCCGAGGCGGGGGTAGTGCCCGACTCGGTTATCTACTCGTTCTACGTGGGGGCGGCCATCCTCATTGGCTGCGTGATGTACACGGTGCTCAAGGTGAAGGAGCTGCCGCCGCGCGAGTACGCGCTGTTCCACGGCATTGCGGAGGCGCCGCAGCGAAAGGAGAAGTCCGACGTGCTCTCGCTGCTCAGGAGCGCCCCGCGGGTGTTCTGGACGGTGGGGCTGGTGCAGTTCTTCTGCTGGGTGGCGTTCATGTACATGTGGACGTACACGAACGGCGCCATCGCGGGCAACGTGTGGGGCACCACCGACACCTCGTCGGCGGCGTACCAGCTGGCGGGCAACTGGGTGGGGGTGCTGTTCGCCGTGCAAGCCGTGGGGTCGGTGCTCTGGGCGTGGGTCATCCCCCTGTTCCGGTCGCACCGAGCGGCCTACGCGGTGAGCCTGCTGCTGGGCGCCGCGGGCTTCATCTCCGCGTGGTTCATCCACGACCGCTACCTGCTGTTCGCCTCCTACCTGCTCATCGGCTGCGCGTGGTCGGCCATGCTGGCCCTGCCCTTCACCATTCTCACCAACGCGCTTTCGGGGAAGAACCTCGGCGCGTACTTAGGCCTGTTCAACGGCACCATCTGCCTGCCGCAGATTGTGGCGGCGCTCGCCGGAGGCGGCCTGCTCTACCTCGTGGGAGGGGCGCAGGCAAACATGCTGGTGGTGGCCGGCGCCGCGCTGCTGCTCGGCGCCGCCGCGGTGCTGGGCGTGAAGGAAAAGAACCCTGCCCACCGGTAGCCACTCCTTATATATATGCTGAATGAACCTTTAACCCTTTAAAACCTTTAAACCCTTTTACCTATGAAGAACATGCATCTCACCCCCGCAACCCGCCTGCTGGCCGCCGCCGCGCTGGCGGCAACGCTGTCCCTCGCCTCGTGCAACCGGACGGCTAACGTAGCACAAGCGCCCCCCTCGGCGGAGGTCGGCGGCCTGCCGGCGTGGTGCCGCGACGCCACCATCTACGAGGTGAACCTCCGGCAGTTCACCCCCGAAGGCACCCTGCAAGCCTTTGCCCAGCACCTGCCCCGCCTGCAAGAGCTGGGCGTAAAGATCCTCTGGTTCATGCCCATCCACCCCATTGGCAAG
>JAITMY010000007.1 GCA_031290755.1 Prevotellaceae bacterium | reverse complement strand
CTGCTAACGCACCCTTAGCAGCGCTGCTAACGCACCCTTATCAGCGCTGCTAACGCACCCCCGCCCAGCGGGGTGAGTTTTTTTTGGCGCGGGAGGTGCTTCATGTAAAAAAAGTGCTACCTTCGCACCTAATATATAAGGAAGGAAATGAACACAGCAGTAGTAGAAATCAGAGACGAGGCGGCGCTGGGCTTCCTGCGGAGCTTAGAGCGCATGCGCGTGCTGCGGGTAGTCAGCACCGGCGCCAGCGCACCGCTCGTGCGGCAGCGCCCTTCGGAGCGCTTCGCCGGCTGCCTGTCGAGCGCCCGGGCCGATGAGCTACAGGCGGAGCTACTTCAAATGCGCAGCGAATGGAGCCGAGGTACCTTATAGATACGAATGCGGCGCTCGACTTCATGGGGGGCAAGTTCGCTGCCCGTGCGCAGGAGGTGATGGCCGCCGTCATGGACGACGAGATTAACCTCTCGGTCATCAACAAAATCGAGCTGCTTGGCTTCTCGCGGGTAGAGCCGCCAATAGAAGAGTTCGTGCGCTGCGCAAACATCCTCCCGATGGACGATGCCGTGGTGGACAAGGCAATTGAGGTGCGCCGCTCATGCCGGATGAAGCTGCCCGACGCCATTGTTGCGGCCACGGCGCTCACGGCGCGGCTCACGCTGCTTACGCACAACACTAAGGACTTTGAAAAAATAAAGGGGCTGCGCTTGCTTGACCTGCACGCCCTCGAACGCTGATAACAAACTTACACAATGGAAGCACAGGTAGAGGAGGAGATGCTATACACGCGGGGCTGCCGCGTAAATAAGGCCGCGGGGCCGGGCGAGCTGGCCTGCTCGCCGGACGAGCGGTGCCAGAAGATGGGCACGTTCGACTGGATGGAGGGGCTATACAGCGCAGGCCTGCCGGACAACCTCGTGGAGGTGCGCTTCAAGAACACGCGCAAGGGATACTTCCGCAACGTGAACGAGCTGACCCTCCGGCGGGGAGACATCGTGGCCGTGGAGGCCGCGCCGGGGCACGACATCGGCATCGTGTCGCTCACGGGCGGCATCGTGGCGCGCCAAATGGGGCGCTACAACCTCGCGGCGGGGCGCAGCGAGTGCAAGAAGCTCTACCGCAAGGCGCGGGGCTCCGACATCGAGAAGTGGAGCGAGGCCATCGCGCTCGAGCACTGGTTCATGGTGCGCGCGCGGCAGCTCGCCGAAGGGCTGGGGCTGGTGATGAAGGTGAGCGACGTGGAGGTGCAGGCCGACAAGACAAAGGCCATCTTCTACTACATCGCCGACGACCGCATCGACTTCCGCGAGCTGATAAAGCTCATGGCCGACACGTTCAAGGTGCGGATAGAGATGCGGCAGATTGGGGTGCGGCAGGAGGCCGGGCGCACGGGCGGCATCGGAACCTGCGGGCGCGAGCTCTGCTGCTCGAAGTGGGAGTGCTGCTTTGCCTCGGTGTCCACCAGCGCAGCTCGCTACCAGGACATCCCCGTGAACCCCCAGAAGCTCAGCGGGCAGTGCGGAAAGCTGAAGTGCTGCCTCAACTTCGAGCTGACCTGCTACATCGAAGCCCAGAGAGACTTCCCGCCCCCCCACGTGTCGCTCGAAACCGAGTTGGGGACAGCCTACCAGCATAAGATGGACATCTTCCGCCGCACGATGTGGTACAACTTCGACCGCGCGTCGATGGAGAACCTGATAGCGGTGTCCGTGGACAGGGTGAAGGAGATACTGGAGCAGAACAAGAAGGGGCTGAAGGTGAAGGCGCTGCTGGAGGGCGCGGACGCAGAGCGCCACGCCGCCGCGGCGGCCATGCCGCCAGAGTTCACCAGCTCGGCGGGCGAGGACAGCATCACGCGCTTCGACCGCGGGCGCCGCAGCGGGCGCGGCGGTGGGCGCGACAGAGATAGAGATAGGGACAGGGATAGACGTAGGCATAGTAAACCAGCAAGCGATGCAAACACAAGCGAACAGCAGGCCGAGCGGCGGGCGCCGCAGGAGGCCAAGCCTCAGGCGCAGGAGGCCAAACCACAGCCACAGCAGGCCAAGCCGCAGCAAGCTAAGCCCGACGCGCCAGCGCGGGCAGGGGGCGAGCACCGGCGGCGCAGCTCGCGCGGTGGCCGCCGCCGTTAGGCGCTGGGCAGGCGTGGCGGCGCTCGCCGTGGCGCTCGCGGGCTGCAACAGGGCGAGCCTCTACGACACCGTCCGGACCATCCCGCAGGAGGGGTGGCGCTACGACAGCGTGGCGCACTTCGACGTGGAGGTCGCCGACACGGTCGCCGCCTTCGACTTCTACTTCCACCTGCGCCACACGACCAGCTACCCCTTCAGCAACATCTACTTCTTTGTGAAGACCACCGCCCCCAGCGGAGACTTCCTGTCCGACACGGTAGAGTACATGCTCGCCGACCTCTACGGACGGTGGCTGGGCGCAGGCGCGGCCTCCATCATCAACAACCGGCTGGCCTACCGCAAGAGCGTGCGCTTCTCGCAGGAGGGGACGTACCACGTCGCCGTGCAGCAGGGGATGCGCACAGAGGCGCTGCTCCACGTGGTGAGCGTTGGCCTGCGCATAGAGAAAACCCATGGGCAAAAATAAGCAGGCGCGGTTTGCCGAGAACGAAACGTTCTCGCTGCTCTTTCAGCCGCCGCTGGAGGAGCTGCTGCGGGGCGACTTCCGCCTCAAGGGGCGGTGGGGCGAGCTGATGTTCGGCAACGCGCACCCCATAGTGCTTGAGCTTGGGTGCGGGCGGGGGGAGTACACCGTGGAGCTGGCGCGGCGCACGCCCGAGCGCAACTTCATCGGCATCGACATTAAGGGGGCGCGGCTGTGGCGGGGCGCCAAAACCGCCACGGAGGAGCACCTGCCCAACGTGGCGTTTGTGCGCACGCGCGTGGAGGTCATCACCTCGCTCTTCGCGGCGGGCGAGGTGAGCGAGGTGTGGCTCACGTTCCCCGACCCGCAGCCCTCGCACCCGCGGCGGCGGCTGTGCTCGCCCTTGTTCCTCGACCGCTACGCCCAGCTCGCGCCAGCGCCGCGCGGGGTGCTGCACCTCAAAACCGACAGCGCAGCCCTCCACGCCTACGCCAAGGCCGTGCTCGCCGCCAGCGGGCTGGCGCCGCTCGCCTGCACCGCCGACCTGTACGCCGCGCCGCACGACGACCTGCTCGACATACAGACCACCTACGAGCAAATGTTCCGCGCCCGCGGCTGCCCGATAACCTACCTGCGGATGCCGCTGCCCCCGGGCAAGGCCTTCACCGAGGCCCCCGACCCCCGATACTAACACCTTATATATACACCTTAAATATATAGCCGAACGATATGGAAGCAGTACTCGACAGATTTTTGCGCTACGTGCGCCTCGACACTCAGTCGGACGAGAGCTCCACCACGTACCCGAGCACCGCCGGGCAGCTCGCGCTGCTGCGCCTGCTGGCAGACGAGCTGCGCAGCATGGGCGTGCCCCACGTGAGCATGGACGAGCACGGCTACGTCATGGCGCGGATACCCGCCACCGCGCCCACGGCGGCGCCGCCCGTGGGGTTCATTGCCCACGTGGACACGTCGCCCGACATGCGCGGCGCCGCCGTGCGCCCGCAGGTGCTGGAGCGCTACGACGGCGGCGCCATCCCCCTCGACGGCGAGGGGCAGTACCGCCTCTCCCCCGACGAGTTCCCCGAGCTGCAACGCTACGTGGGGCAAACCATCATCACCGCGCGGGGCGACACGCTGCTGGGCGCCGACGACAAGGCCGGCGTGGCCGAAATCATGTGCGCCGCCGAGCAGCTCGCGGCGCACCCCGAGCGCCCCCACGGCGAGGTCTGCCTTGCCTTCACGCCCGACGAGGAGGTGGGCCGCGGGGTTGACCACTTCGACGTGGCGCGGTTCGGCGCCGCCTTTGCCTACACCGTTGACGGCGGGGCGCTGGGCGAGCTCGAGTACGAGAACTTCAACGCCGCCGCTGCGAAAATCCTTGTGCAGGGGCGGAGCGTACACCCCGGCTACGCCAAGGGCAAGCTCGTGAACGCGCTGCACGTGGCCGCCGAGCTGGGCGCCCTGCTCCCGCCCGCCGAGCGCCCCGAGCACACGGAGGGCTACGAGGGCTTCTTCCACCTCACCCACCTTGAGGGCGGGGTGGAGCAGGCCACGGCGCAGTACATTATCCGCGACCACAGCCGCCAGCGCTTCGGCGCGCGAAAGGCGCTCGTGCAGCGCTGCGCCGACTTTCTCAACGCCAAGTACGGCGCGGGCGCCGTGCGCGTGGAGCTGCGCGACCAGTACTACAACATGCGCGAGCAGGTAGAGCCGCACTTCCACGTGGTGGAGCTGGCCATGCGGGCGATGGAGCAGGCCGGCGTGCCGCCGCTGGTGCGCCCCATCCGCGGCGGCACCGACGGCAGCCGCCTGTCGTACATGGGGCTGCCCTGCCCCAACATCTTTGCCGGCGGGCACAACTTTCACGGTCGGTACGAGTTCATCCCCCTCCCGTCGATGGAGAAGGCGGTGGCGGTGCTGCTGAACATCGTGGAGATGCTGCACGGGGGGAAGTAAGCTTACTTGCTCAAATCTTTTTTTATTTGTTGAATGACGGTTAGCAGCGGCTGGATGTCGTTTTGAAGGGTATCGGTCACTTTCGGGGCATCCAGCTCAAAGTAGTGGTGCGCTATCACATCGCGCATCCCCATAATGTCTTTCCACATGATGGCCGGATATAAGGGCAACAGCGCTTTATTAGTGTGCTTGTCAATGGTTTTTACCTCTTCGCCAATGGCAAAGAGCTTCATGCAAACGGCATTGAGCAAAATCATACCTTCCATGGAAAGCAAGAAATCATCGGGCGACGTAATGTGCGATGTCCATTTTTGCAAGTCTTGCAGCGATGTTTCCACACGCTGGACTTCCTCCAATATCAGCGGCTTGTCATACATATATTATATCTTTTTTAATGCGCTCAACAAAGCGTGGATTCAGCCGGTCGTGCTTGCAGACCAAATCTACAGAGGTGCCCAGCAGCTCCTTGAGGTCGTACATAAGCCCTCCCATGCGAAGCAGGCTGATGCTGTTGGATTCAAAGTACACATCCACATCGCTGTCCGCCTTCTGCTCACCGCGGGCAACAGAGCCAAAAATGCCCATGCGCGTAATGCCGTACTCAGCGGCGTGGTCGCGCTTAAAGTCTTTTAGCAGACGAATATAGTTGTTAGTAGCTTGCATGGTGGGCGCAAAGGTACAACTTTTTTTCCATCCCTGCAAATCCACCACAGGCTAAGGCCTTTTGCGAGGTGCTATGAACAAGGTCTTGCAGTAGCGCACATGGCGCCACTGCAAAACCTTATCCTCACTCCCGCGCTTGCTTGCGCGGAGGAACGAATGCCCGCAGCAGGAAAAGCTAAGGCTACGGGATTATCGTGCCTTCTATATCGCTCCAAGGCCCCACTTCGGCGCGGGTGTTTTCCCAGCGCAGGCGCACGTACACCGTTTTGCCGCGCTGCGCTTCGGTGAAGTCAAGCGTGTAGGGCGTTTTGGTGTCAAAGGCGGCGTGCACCAGCTCGCTGCCGTCCACCGGCGGCGCGTCCAGAACCGCCCACGCAATGGCCGCGCCGTTGACGCCGTGCGGCTTGGCGGTGCTTTTGCTGCCCTGGTCGCGAAAGTGGATGGAGATGCGGCGGTGCACCGCGCTGTCCAGCGTAAACTCGGGCACGGTGCTGGGCACGGGAGCGGGCGTGCGGTGCTTGGAGCGAATGTGTATGTCCATTTCCTTCAAGTTGTCGTCGGTAACGGCGGGGTTGTTGCTCAGCACTTGCACCAGCTGGCGGAGCAGCGGCTCGTAAGCGCTGCGGGCGCCGTTTTTGGCCTGCGTGATGACGGGGGTGCGGGTGGCGGGGTTTTTGTAGTCGCCATACGCCTTGCTCCACGCCGCCCGGGCTGGCAGCACGCTTGCGTCAAGCCAGTCGGCGTTGAGGCTCCACGGGGTGCGCATTGCGCTTGCCTTGGTGGTAATCACGTCCTGCACTTCGTCAAAGGCAGGGTCTTGTCTCGGAATAGTGTTTTCCATTGCTCTAATGTTAAAAGTTAATAGCTAAAATATACCTGTAAATTTCGTTGCGGGTTGTAACCCGCGCCCTTCGGGTTGCTACCCGCGCCTTGCGGGTTGTAACCCGCGTCCTTCGGGTTGCTACCCGCGCCTTGCGGGTTGCTACCCGCGCCCTTCGGGTTGCTACCCGCGCCCTTCGGGTTGTAACCCGCGCCTTGCGGGTTGCTACCCGCGCCCTCCGTGCGGCATTGTCAATGCCGCTCAACGGCAGGAGCAGCGCAAAGGTAAAGATTTTTTTGAAGCTACCAAATTTTTTGCTGAAAAAATACCTGCCTGCTCCTGCAAGTTTTCCAAAAACATTTGTATATTTGCAGCGTCAGCGGGGCGAAGTTAATATATAAAAATAGTAATACTGTAAAGAAAATGACAAAGACTCTGGATGCGAAGCCTACCGATGCTGCCACGCTCGTGCAGCTGTTTGAGCAGCAAGCTGCCAAAACCCCCAGCGCCGTTGCGCTAATTGCCGAAGATGCGACGTTCACCTACGCCGAGCTCAACGCGCGCGCCAACCGCTTGGCGCACGAGCTTATAAGGCGCGGCGTGCAGGTGGAAGATAAGGTGGCGCTGATACTGCCCCGCGACAGCCGCGTGGTCGTGTCCATGTACGGCATCATGAAGGCCGGCGGCGCGTTTATTCCGATAGACCCCGAGTACCCGCAGGGGCGCATCGCGCACTACCTGAGCGACAGCGCTGCCCGCTACGTGCTCACGGACAAGGCCACGGCGGGCGCCTACCCCAACGCCATCGAGGTGGACGCGCTGCTGGCGGCGAGCAAAAATGAGGCAAACCCCAACCTGCCCCTCAGCGGGCGCAACCTCTGCTACGTGATTTACACCTCAGGCTCCACGGGGGTGCCCAAGGGCGTTTTGCTGGAGCATCGGGGGCTTGTTAGCTGCGCCCGATGCAGCGAAAAAAACATAAGCGTGTTCAAGGGCGTTGAGCATGACGTGAACGCGGTGTGCATCACCACTGTTTCGTTCGATGTTTTTTTGCTGACGCTCTTCGCCGTCCTCTCCAACGGGCAGCGCTTTATCCTGGCCAACGACGAGGAAGCCAAGAACCCGCTGCCGATGGCAGCGCTGATTAAGCGCACCAAGGGCAACTACCTGTGCGGCACCACGGCGAGGCTGATGGAGTACTTGGAGTACCCTGAAATCAGGGAGGTAGCCGCCGGCTGCAAGCTGATTATACAGGGGGGCGAAAAGTTTCCGCCCGCCCTGTACGAAAAGCTTCGCGCCGCCACGAGCGCCGATATTATCAACGCCTACGGGCCTACGGAGGTGAGCATTGAGAGCAATGAAAAAATACTGGCAAGCGCCAACCTCATTACGGTGGGCGCCCCGCTGCGCGACGTGGTAGAGCTGATTGTGAGCGAGGCCGGAGAGCCGCTGCCGCCCGGCGTGGAGGGGGAGCTGTGGATTGGCGGCCCGCGCGTGTCGCGCGGCTACCTGAACCGGCCCGAGCTGAACGCCGAGCGCTTTGTGGAGCGCGACGGCGTGCGCTACTACAAATCGGGCGATAAGGCAAAGTGGACGGACGACGGCGAGGTGATTATCCTTGGGCGCAACGACAACCAAATCAAGCTGCGGGGGCTGCGCATTGAGCTTGGCGAAATAGAAAATGCGCTGGCGGCTGTGCCCGGCGTTAAGCAGGGGGTAGTGCTTGTGCGCACATCGCGCAAGCAGGAGCATTTATGCGCATGGTTCACCGCCAACCGCCCGATAGCGGCTGAGGAGCTGCGCGCGGCGCTGTCGGAAACCCTCACGGCCTACATGGTGCCCACCGCCTACATGCAGCTCGGTGAAATGCCCCACACGCCGAACGGAAAGATTGACGCAAAGGCGCTGCCCGACATCACCATGAAGGCGGCAGAGGTGGTGCCCCCCGTAACCGATATGCAAAAAGCCGTTTTCAGCATTGTGGCCGATGTGCTTGGCAGCTCGGAAGGGCTGGGCATCACCACCGAGCTGGTGTTTGTGGGCATGACTTCGCTGGACGCCACGCGGATTGCCGCCGTGATTACGCGGCAAACGGGTAAAAAGATAGGCATGGTGGATGTGATGAACGCCAAAACGATAGGCCGGGTCGCCACATTCCTCGAAAGCGCGGGGCAGGAGGCCGCGTTGCAGCAGCTTGAGCAGCTGGACGAGTATCCGCTCACGCAAAATCAGATGGGGCTTTACTACGAATGCGCCCGGCGCCCCAACGCCACGATGTACAACCTCCCCATGGAGTTCAGCCTGCTGCCCCGCACCGACGTGGCGCGGCTCGAAGCCGCGCTCAAGGCCACGCTGGCGGCGCACCCCTACCTGAATACCTATATTAAGGAAAAGGACGGCAAGCCCATGCAGATGCGCAACGACAGAGCGCCCGCCGTGGTGGAAACCTGCAAGGCCTCGGAGGAAGAGTACCAAAAAGCCAAAGCCGACTTTATTGTGCCCTTTGACCTGCTCCACGCGCCGCTCTACCGCCTGAAGATATACCAGACGCCGCAGGCAGTGTACCTGCTGACCGATTTCCACCATATTATCTTTGACGGATGGTCAATGGGTGTTTTTTTGAGCGACCTGTCCCGCGCTTTTGCAGGGGAGGCGCTTGCGCCGGAAACATTCACGGCGTTCGACCACGCCCTGCTGGAGCAGCGGGTTGACCGCACGGCTCAAATGGAGGACGACCGCAAGTGGTACACCGCTTTGCTGGGCGACGGCGAGGGGTCAACCCAGCTGCCTGCCGACCACGAAAGCGCCCAGCGCGGCGCCCAGCGCGAGCTGAACGCTTTCCTCGACCCCGAATTTGTGGACGGCGCCTACCGGCTGCACGGAACCACCGGCGCACCGTTCTTCCTCGCGGCGCTCAGCCTTTTGGTGAGCCGCTTTGCGGGCGTGCGGCAGGTGCGGCTGGCTACGGTGAGCGCTGGCCGCGACAGCGCCAGCTTGCAAGACAACATGGGAATGCTTGTCGTAACGCTTCCCGTGGTGGTTGACGTGCCCGCAGAGGAGGCGGTGGACAGCTTTATAGACCGCGTGCAAGCCCGCCTAAGGGAAACGCTAAGCCGGCAAGCGTACCCGGCATCCCGCCTTTTTACCGATTTGCAATGCCTCCCCCAGATTGTGTATGCCTACCAAGGCGCCATCATAGGCCACGACGTACTTGACGAGCAGCCGCTCAACATGGTGGAGCTGCGCCCCGAAAACCCAGACTTCCCCTTGTTTGTGGGCATCTCGCGGGAGCGCGACAAGTATAAGGTGAAAATAGAGTACGACGAGGCGCTTTTTGAGCGCGACACCGTTCAAAATATCTTGGACAGCTTTGTGCACGTGGTGCACCTGCTTGCCGACACCGCCAACCGCCCGCGCCCCCTGTGCGAGCTGGCCGTGGCTACGCAAGAGCAGCAACGGCAAATAGCTTCCTTCATGAAG
>JAITMY010000163.1 GCA_031290755.1 Prevotellaceae bacterium | reverse complement strand
CTACTCCGCCGTGCGGGAGGCGGACTACCAGAATCAGGACGTGGAGATGTGCATTTACTACGACACCAAAGGCGCCAAGCTGTCGAAGGGCGCCTACGAGGTGCAAATTTTCATCGACGGGAACCTCAGCGGGCTGGGGGATTTTGCGCTAAAGTAGGCCGCTCACCTGATAACCTGCACCGCCCCGTCTGCCGCCACGCGAACAATGCCGGACGGCCTGCGCGTGGGGTTTCCCTCCCATCGGGGGTCAGCGCACACGTCCACCCCTGCGCGTATGGCGGAGGGCACCTCGTCGAGCCTCGTGGGGGCTTCGCCACCCGCCACGTTGGCCGAGGTGGAAACAACAGGGCGCCCCAGCGCACGGATAAGCGCTTGGCAAAAAGCGTGCCGGGGGATGCGAATGGCCACGCTGCCGTCGGGCGCACACACGCCGCGAGCAAAGCCCCTCCCCTCTGGGTAGATGATGGTTTGGGGGCCTGCGGCGGCACGCAAAACGGCGCTCGCCTGCGGCGGCACCTCGCACACGTGGCGGCGCAGCATAGCCTCGTCGCCCACCAGCGCTATCAGGCTCTTGGCGTCGGTGCGCTGCTTGAGGGCAAAGATTTTGGCAACGGCAGCGCCGTTGGCCGCGTCGCAGCCCAGCCCCCAGAGCGTATCGGTAGGGTAAAGCAGCACCGCGCCCCGACGCAGCGCTGCTGCCAGCTGCTCTACTTCGTCAGCGCTCATGCGAAAATGATATTTACTCCTAAAATATAGCACGTAAATAGTTTTTTGTCATGACAATATATAAAAAATAGAAAAATATTTTCTTTTGTCAATAAAATAAAGTACCTTCGCGACTTCGTGTTTTAGCTGTGTATTAATTAAGAGCAAAGATAATGGAAAAAGAACAAAACGACCCCAAAAAGGATGGAGATTTTGATATTTCGTTCCACTACCAAGGGAGCACTAACCCAAGCGCAAAAGGTGGCGCTTCTGAGAAGGAGATAAGCTTGGAGGACATTATAGGGAAGTCAAAATTTGTCTTTGTACAAATTGGACTTTTGTTCAAGTGGCTGCTTCACCTTGTTGAGTGGCTGCTTCACCTTGTTGAGTGGCTGTTCTTGTTTGGTGTCCGGAAAAGCCTGTGGTTTATAGGCTTCGTTTTTGTGGGCTTCATCGTCAGCTATGCCACGTATAAGGCGGCCAAGCCGGCGTACTCATCCCTGATGGTAACGCGCATGAACGTGCTGGACAACGCATTCGCCATCAAATTTATTAACGAGCTGGGTACCTCTGCCCACGACTCCGCCGAGTGGAACCAGCTGCTGAGCTTACCCGACACGATGGGCAAGCACGTAGTGTCCATTAACGCCTACTGGGGAGTAGATTACAACGGCGATGGCATCATGGATTTCATTGACTTCAAAAGGACTTTTAACCGCCCGCGCACTACGTTTGAGGATACGACGTATGTCCTCCTGACCGACGTTTTTTACATACAGGCGCTGGTGTACAACATTGATGTGCTGCCGTACATCTCGCAGGCGATAGTGGAAAAAATCAACAACAACCCGCATGTGCTAAAGCAAAATGCCGTCCGGAAAGCGCAAACGCAGGCAAAAATAGACGAAATCAACCACCAGATTAAGCTGCTGGACAGCCTACAGCGCTACGAGTACTTCATAAAGCCGGGCAAGCACGACAGCAAGTCCAACAACAGCTACTCTACGCAGATTCAAGGCCAGCTGATGGTGTTTACCGAAAAAGAACAGCGGCTCTACCACAATGACGTGCTTCAGCTCTACACCGCACGCTTGGAGTTGGAGCGGCAGCTGGAGTTTCAGGAGCCGATGACCGTTATACGGGATATAAACTCCTCCACGCTGCTGGAAACGAACTTTACAAGCTACGCCACCAAGGGCATTATCGTATCCTTTTCACTGGCGCTGCTGTGGGCGTTGCTGTGGGATAACAGGAAGTGGCTAACCAAAAAAATCGTAGAGCCAAGCTAACGGCCTACCCGAACAAGGACGGGCACGCCGCCCTGCCTATCTATAAAGAAGTACTATGCCTCGAATTTCTGAAAAAGGCCTATACATGCCCTCGTCGCCCATACGCAAGCTGGTGCCGTATGCAGAGGCGGCAAAGCGGGCAGGGCGAAAGGTGTACCACCTCAACATTGGTCAGCCCGATATTGACACGCCGCAGGAGGCGCTGGATGCTATTAAGAATTGCAGGGCCAGCATCGTGGAGTACGGGCACTCGGCGGGCAACGAGTCGCTCCGAGGCGGCTGGGCGCAGTACTACCGGCGGCTGGGCATCAACGTTACCCCGGAGGACATTCTGGTTACCACCGGCGGGTCGGAGGCCATCCTTTTTTCGTTCATGGCCTGCTTCAACCCCGGCGACGAGGTCATCATCCCCGAACCCTTTTACGCCAACTACTGGGCCTACGCCATCGAGGCGGGGGTGAACGTGAAGCCCATCACCTCAAGCATTGCGAGCGACTTTGCGCTGCCGCCCATAGAGGCGTTCGAGCGGCTGATAACGCCCAAAACCAAGGGCATCTTCATCAGCAACCCGAACAACCCCACCGGCAGCCTCTACTCCCGCGCCGACCTTGAGCGGCTGGCCGCCGTGGTAAAGAAGTACGACCTGTACCTCTTTTGCGACGAGGCCTACCGCGAGTTCTGCTACGACGGCGAGCAGGCCTACTCCTCCATGCAGCTACAGGGCATGGAGGACTACGTGGTGCTTATCGACTCCGTGTCGAAGCGCTACAGCATGTGCGGGGCGCGCGTGGGCGCCATCATCAGCAAGAACAAGGACGTTATCGCCGCCGCGCTGAAGTTCGGGCAGGCGCGGCTTTGCCCCCCGTTCTACGGGCAAATCGCCGCCGAGGCCGCGCTCGCAGCCCCCGCCTCGTACTTCGAGCGCGTGCACAGCGAGTACGTGAGCCGGCGCAACTTCATGGTGAAGGCGCTCAACCAAATTCAGGGCGTGTACTGCCCCAAGCCCAAGGGCGCCTTCTACGTCATCGCCAGCTTGGGCATCGACAGCTCGGACAGGTTCGCGCAGTGGGTGCTGGAGGAGTTTAGCTACAAGAACCAAACCGTGATGGTGGCGCCGGCCACGGGCTTCTACTTCACCCTCGGCTTGGGGCTGAGCGAGGTGCGATTGGCCTACGTGCTCAACATCGACGACCTGCGCTGCGCCATTGAGTGTCTGGGCGAGGCGCTGAAGGAGTACAGACAAAAAGTGATGAACTAACATACAAAGCTATGCTAACAATTCGAGCTAACTGGCGTGGGCTGTTTGCCTGCGGGGTGGCGCTGATGGCGCTGTCAGTAGTAATTCTTGCCAACGCAGACAGGGTGCTGGCGCTGCTGTCTTACGCCGTGGGGATAGCGCTGTGCGGCACAGGGCTGGCGCAGCTGGTAGCCGCCATTGCGGGCAGCGCGGTAGCCCGGCAGCACCGGTACGTGATGGCCGCGTTCAACGTGCTGCTGGGCGTTGCGGTGCTGCTGCTGGGGCACTTTGCGCTGCTCACGGCCTGCGTTGCCATTGCGCTCAACGGGGCTATCACCACCTCGCTTGGGCTGCGCCAGCGGAAGGCAGGCCTCGGCAGCTGGCAAGTCAACCTGATGCTGGGGATAGTTACCTTCGCCGCAGGCTGCATCCTCACCCTCTACAACGAGGAGGTGGAGGCTATGGTGGGCACCCTGCTGGGGCTGGGGCTGCTCGCCGCAGGGCTGCTGCTCTGCCTCGTAGGGCTGATGGCCAAGCGGAAAGCGCTGCCCACTCCACCCCCACCCCCTAACCCTTAACGCCTACCGACACGCCGTGGACTTTGCGCTAACCTCCAACTACCAGCCTACGGGCGACCAGCCCACCGCCATTGCCGAGCTGGTGGCGGCGCTGCAAAGCGGAGCGCCGTTCAACACCCTGCTGGGCGTAACTGGCTCCGGCAAAACCTTTACCATAGCCAACGTGGTGGCGCAGCTGCGCCGCCCCACGCTGGTGCTGAGCCACAACAAAACGCTGGCCGCCCAGCTCTACGGCGAGTTCAAGGGCTTCTTCCCGAGCAACGCCGTGGAGTACTTCGTCAGCTACTACGACTACTACCAGCCCGAGGCCTACCTCCCCACCAGCGACACCTACATAGAGAAAGACCTCCAAATAAACGACGAGCTCGAAAAGCTGCGGCTGAGCACCACCTCGTCGCTGCTGTCGGGGCGGCGCGACGTGCTGGTGGTGAGCAGCGTGTCGTGCCTCTACGGCATCGGCAACCCCGAAGACTTCAGCAGCAACACCATCACCGTGAAGGTGGGGCAAAAGCTCAGCCGCCAGAAGCTGCTCTACGCGCTGGTGGACAGCCTCTACTCGCGCAACGAGGTGGAGTTCAAGCGCGGCACCTTCCGCGTGAAGGGCGACACGGTGGACGTGCACGTGGCCTACGGCGACTTCGCCTACCGCTTCGTGTTCTTCGGCAACGAGGTGGAGAAAATAGAAACCTTCGAGCCGCTCAACGGCGGGGTCATGGACCGCCCCGAGGCGGCGGTGGTGTACCCCGCCAACATCTTCGTTACCACCAAAGAGCGCATGCACGCCGCCATCAGCCTCATTCAGGACGACGCCGCGCGGCAGTGCGCCTTCTTCGAGGCCTCCGGGCGACCCCTCGAGGCCAAGCGCCTGCGGCAGCGCGTGGACTACGACATCGAAATGATGAAGGAGCTGGGCTACTGCTCGGGCATCGAAAACTACTCGCGCTACTTCGACGGGCGGCCCCCCGGCGCCCGACCCTTCTGCCTCATCGACTACTTCCCGAAGGACTTCCTGTTGGTGGTGGACGAGAGCCACGCCACCATGCCGCAGGTGCACGCCATGTACGGCGGCGACCACTCGCGCAAGCAAAACCTCGTGGAGTACGGCTTCCGCCTGCCCTCGGCCACAGACAACCGCCCGCTCAAGTTCGAGGAGTTCGAGGCGCTCATCCCGCAGGCCATCTTCGTGAGCGCCACCCCTGCCGACTACGAGCTGCGCAAGTGCGACGGCGTGGTCGTCGAGCAGCTCATCCGCCCCACCGGCCTGCTCGACCCCGTGATAGAGGTGCGACCCATCGGCAATCAGGTGGACAACCTCATCGAGGAGGCGCTGGCCCGCGCCGCCAAGGACGAGCGCGTGCTCGTTACCACCATCACCAAGCGCATGGCCGAGGAGCTGACCAAGTTCCTCGCCAAGGCCGGCATCCGCTGCCGCTACATCCACGCCGACGTGGAGACGCTGGACCGCGTGCAGCTCATGGAAGACCTGCGCAAGGGGCTGTTCGACGTGCTGGTGGGCGTCAACCTGCTCCGCGAGGGGCTTGACCTGCCGGAGGTGTCGCTCGTGGCCATCCTCGATGCGGACAAGGAGGGCTTCCTGCGCAACGCCCGCTCGCTCACCCAAACGGCAGGCCGCGCCGCCCGCAACGTCAGCGGGCGGGTCATCATGTACGCCGACAGGGTTACCCGCTCCATGCAGCAAACCATCGACGAGACCAACCGCCGCCGCGAAAAGCAGCTGGCCTACAACGAGCAGCACAGCATCACCCCCACGCAGGTAGGCAAGAGCAGCCGCAGCGCCCTGTCGGGCAAAGACCTCAAGCCGCAGCCGCCCGCCGCGGCGGAGTACTACGTAGAGCCGCAGGAGCTGAGCGTGGCCGCCGACCCCGTGCTGCGCTACATGAGCCTCCCCGAGCTGCAAAAGGCCGTGGCCCGCGAGCGCGAGGCGATGGAGGCCGCCGCCAAAGCCCTCGACTTCGTAGCCGCCGCCGCCCACCGCGACGCGATGTACGCGCTGCAAAAGCTGCACGGGGAGAGGTGAGCTTGGGCTGCGCCCCCCCTCGTTCGGCGGCATTACAAATGCCGCTTAACGGGGGAGAGCGCAGTAGTGGTGAAGTTGTTTAGTATCTTGGTCACCATAGCCACACAGGAGGAAGCACTCCAATGGTAGATGACGTGCCAACGGGTTTGGCGGTTGCGGTGGTAGGTGTGTACGTAGTTGCCGTAGAGGCGGTGCGCCATGTTGACGGTGGGGGTGTGAGATCTTTTTTGGTCAACGGTATCAGCCTCGGCGCGGATTTCGGAAACATAGCGCTTGGCGTGGTCAAAGCTCAAAGGGTGTTTTTCCCACGTAACCAAGCCGTAAAGAATATCTTCAAGGTCTTGCCTTGCGGTATCGCTATAGGTAACCATTGGCTTTTAACCTTTTTTCTAACCCGGCTATCACCCTGCGCTCAAACTCCTCGCCGGTCATGTAGCCGTTTTGCTGGCACCACGCCACAACCCGCGCTCTTTCGGCGAGGTCGTAGCGTGGCGCGGGGGTAGGGGTGCGCCGTGCCCTCACCGCTTGGCGGGTGGCGGGCTGCTCAAGGTCAAGTGCTGCTTCCATAATCGTAGAATGTTTACTGTTAATAGCTGCGCGAAGGTACAAGATATTTGCCAGCTGCGCAAGCCACCCCACACCTAACCCTTAAATAACGTCAAACTACCACCGCCTATTCGTTAAATGAGCTTGCCACAGGCCTAAAGGCTTGCGGCAAGCAAAACTTTAGGCTGCCTTCGCACCGTTTTGTAACCAACGCTTAACGAAAAACACCATGTTAACAAACCACAAAACCTCGGAAACCCACGTGGGAGTAGAGGGGCGGGGGGGGTGGGTAAACCTCTTCATTAGCAGCATACTTGGAGCACACCGCAAGGCGCGCGGCGGCGCAGCGTTACGCTCGACAGGGTGCTTACGGTATCCCCGTAATCGGGCGATTACGGCACCCGTAATCGGGCGATTACGCCACCCGTAATCGGGCGATTACGCCACCCGTAACAGGGCGATTACGCCACCCGTAATCGGGCGATTACGCTACCCGTAACAGGGCGATTACGCCACCCGTAACAGTACGACTACGGCACCCGTAACAGGGCGATTACGGCACCCGTAACAGCCCCCCAATCGCTGCGCTTCGTTGGGGGTTACTCACCTTGAACCCTTGCGGGTTCTGCCGGCTGCCAACCCGACAGGGTTGAATGTGAGTAACCCCCAGTGAAGCCGCGAAGCGGCGACTGGGGGGCGAGGGGGTGCACCGCTGGGGGGCGAGAGGGCGCACCGCTGGGGGCGGGGGTGCTGCTGAGCATAGGCGCGATGGCGCAAGCAACAACCCCCTGCTGGCGGTTACGTATGCCCGCGCGGCGCATCAATTATGGTGCGTCATCTCCAGCTTTACCTTCATCAGCTCGTCCAAATCGTGCACGGGGCGCTCCAGCGCGTAGGGGATGGGGCGGCGCGAGAAGGTTTGGAAGTAGAGCAGGCAGGCGTCGCGCCACCACACGGCGTCGCGGGCTTGGGTGCGGAGGCGGGATTGCACAAGGGCAAAGCGCTCCGCGTCAACGTAGGGCTGGAGCCTGTCCCAGGCCTGCTGCATGGCACGCACGGAGTCCACGCCGCTTTGGTAGCGGTGGCACAGCTCGCTCCACAGGGTGCGCCCGCTCTTCATGGTATAGCCCCAGGGGACGTGGTGAAACCAGAGCAGGTAGCGCTCGTCGCAGGTTTCGAGGTTATCCCACTGCTCGCGCAGGGGCGTGAAGTATTGCGCCGTGGCGTGGCTGCCGGTGCTGCTGCGGTCGAAGCCCAAGCCTGCGCTGTCGGCCTTGTGGTAGTAGGAGGGCAGCCAGTCGGGGCGGGCGTTGGGCACGCGGCACCAAGGCTCGGGGCCGTAGTGGTGCCCCCACGCAAAGAGGTGGTGCAGCCCCAGCGGCATCATGTAGCTAACCACCGCCTCGCGCGACTGCATCATCATTGCCGCGGCAGGCTCCACAAAGGCGCTGTCGCTGCCAAAGGTTTGCCGCAGCCACTCGCGGGCGATGGCCTCCGCAGGCAAGCTGTGGCTCCACGCCAGCCGCCCGAAGGCGTACCAGCTGGCCTGCGCAAACGGGTGCCCGCACCAGCCGACGTCGCTGCCGATGTTGGCAACGCCCGCAATGGCGGTGAGCGGGTGCGCAAACAAGCTGCCGTCGGTGGCTTTGGCCACCGTGCTGCCCGCGCCGCGGGCGTAGGTGTCGCTTTGCAGGCACTCCTCAAACAGCGTGCCCAGATAGGCAAGGTGGTTGGAGAAGCCAAGGTACTCCTGCGTAATCTGAAGCTCCACCATCACCGGCGTGCGCTGCATTGCGCCAAACAGCGGGCTGAACGGCTCGCGCGGCTGAAAGTCAACGGGGCCGTTCTTTACCTGAATAATGACGTTGGGGCGAAACTTGCCGTCGAACGGCATGAACTCCTGATAGGCTTGCTTGGCGCGGTCGGGGTCGTTGGGGCTGTAAACAAACGCTCGCCACATCACAATGCCGCTGTGCGGCGCAAGGGCGTCGGCAAGCATGTTGGCGCCGTCGAGGTGCGTGCGCCCATAGTCCTGCGGCCCGGGCAAGCCTTCGGAGTTGGCCTTTACCAGAAAGCCGCCGAAGTCGGGGATGAGGCGGTAGATTTCAGCTACCTTGCCGCCCCACCAGCGCTGCACTGCTTTGTCGAGCGGGTCGGCGGTTTCCAAGCTGCCTAACGCCATAGGCGACGAGAAGTTGATGGACAGATACACGCGGATATGGTACGGGCGCAGCACGTCGGCAATGGCCTTTACCTTGCGCAGCATTGGCGGGCTAAGGATTTGCGGCGAGGCGTTCACGTTATTCAGCACCGTGCCGTTGACGCCCACCGAGGCATTGGCGCGGGCGTAGGCGGCGTAGCGCGGCGACAGCGTGTCGGGCAGCTCGCCCCACTTCCACAGCGAGCGCCCCGCGTAGCCGCGCTCCACAGAGCCGTCGAGGTTGTCCCAATGGTTGAGAATACGCAGGGCGTAGCGCGGCGTTTCGGTAATGCTCAGCGTCGGCGGCAGGCTTTGCGTTTCCTGCAAGCGAAGCAGATGGTACGCGCCGTAGAGCAAGCCCTGCTCGGCGACAGCGGCAATGGTTACGCCGCTTTGCGGGCTGCCCGAAATGGAGAAGCCGTCATCGCCCAGCGCTTTGTTGGGCACGATGCTCAGCTGCACGGCGGCGCCTTGCCACTGCGCTTGCAGCTCGCTGACGGCAATGGCAATGGTGGGGCTTTGCCTGCCCGCGGCAACGCGAGCGTGAGCGGTGGCGTTGCCGCGCAGCCAAAGGCGGCTGCCGTCTTCGGCGCGGAGGGGGGCTGCCGCCGCAAGGAGAAATAGGCCTGTGTATAGGTATCGCTTCATGTTGGTAGATATAACAATTCTTTGGATTGCTTCGCTGCGCTCGCAATGACGCGCTATCACTTTACTCATCAATCTTTCCTGTGGCAAACGGCGAGGCAGGCAAGCCCTCTATGCTCCGCAAATTCGCCCCCTGCGGGTTGTTGCCCCACGCATAGCGCGCCACCGTGGGGCGCTTTACCGCATCACTCCAAACCACCACCGTGCTACCCTCCACCCGCGCGTTTGCCCACACAAAGCGCTTGCCATCCTCCGAAACAGCAAAGCCGCGCAGGGGTTCGTCAGCGGCGGTGGCAATGCCGCTGCCCGTATTCGAGAACGAGAGCACGAGGCTGTCGCCGCGCAAGCTTGCGCTTTCATACGCAGGCCCCGACGCTACAACCTTGGCATCGTCGCCGTAAGCCACGCGCCGCGCCTGCAACGCCAGCCGCCGCCCCACGTCTTTTTTGTTGAGAGGGTGAATGTCGTTCCACTCGCCTATGTCAATAATGACCGCCATTCCCGTGTGCGGCACGCGCGTCAGGGTTTGCCGCTGCACCTCGCGCAAGTCCGCCCAGCGGCTCTCCTGCGGATAGGCGTCGGGCGTCATAAAGCTGGCGAGCTGCACGTACAGGAACGGCATCGTGGGGTTGCTCCACTTGCTGCGCCAGTCGGCAATGAGCGCGGGAAACAGCGCCGCATACTCCTTCACGCGCTCGGTGTTGGACTCGCCCTGATACCATATCACGCCTTTGATGGCGTAGCTGATGAGCGGCGCAATCATTGCGTTGTACAGCCCTTCGGGCTTGTAGTGGAACGTGGTAGCGTGCGGCGGCGGCGGCACAACTGCGCCAATGCGGTAGCGCCACTTGCCCGCCAAATCAAACGTTTCGCTGCCAATAATCAAGCGAAAAGGTTTGTCTTCCACAAAGCCGCCGCGCCCTGCATTGCTCACCACGCGGATAGCTATTGTGTTGTCGCCGCTTTTCAGCACGCCCGCAGGCACCCTATATATCCGCGGCGGATACTGGTAGGTGGTATTGCCAACGAACACGCCGTTGACCCATATCGAATCGGCGTCAACAATGCAACCCAGCCGCAGCGTTGCCTCCTGCGCCGCCAGCGCGGCAGGAATTGCAATGCTCTTACGAAACCAGAACACGCCGTTCAACGCACCCAAGCCTTTGTCCGCCCAGTATCCGGGCAAGTCCATCGGCTTCCACTCCGCAAGGTCGATACCATTCTTGTGCCACTCGCCAATGCCTTTGTCCTGCTGATTGAGGCGGGTTTGCCACTCGTGCCCCCTTTTCCCTTCCACGCTGCGCACGCTGTCAATGTAGCCTGCCACGGCGCATTGCTTGGCTTGATTAAGGTGTTCGGGGAATGCCAGCAGCGCCTCCTCGCTCAGCCACGCCTCCACCGGTGAGCCGCCCACTGCCGACTGGATAAGCCCCACCGGTATCTTGTATGTGGCATACAATTCTTGCGCAAAGAAATACGCCGCCGCCGAGAGCGCCTGTATATTTTCGGGCGTTACCGCCTTCCACTCGCCGCCGCTGACATCCTCTGCGGGCGCGGTGAACACGCACTCCAACGGCTCAATAATAAAGAACCGTACCTGTGGGTTGTTGGCGGCGGCTACTTCGTCGGCATACAAGTCCAGCACGCGCCGCACGGGCAGCACCATATTCGACTGCCCCGAGCACACCCACACATCACCCACCAAAATATCAGCCACCGTGATGCTGTTAATCTGCATCGTGTAGGGGCCGCCGGCTTTTTGCGCGGGCAGCGATACTTCCCAGTAGCCCTCGGCATTGGCAGCGGTCTTGTAGGTCTTCTTGTTGAACGACAAGGCCACGGTTTCCTTGGCATCAGCCCAGCCCCAGAGCTTGAGCTTGGCGTCGCGTTGCAGCACCATGCCGTCGCCAATCAGCTTAGGCAGCCGCACGGCAGCCTGCAACGAAAATCCCCCAACAAGGAGAATGAGAACGAATAAAAGCAGCGTTTTTTTCAT
This sequence comes from Prevotellaceae bacterium, assembly GCA_031290755.1. Taxonomy (GTDB): domain Bacteria; phylum Bacteroidota; class Bacteroidia; order Bacteroidales; family UBA932; genus JAITMY01. The sequence goes on along the minus strand of JAITMY010000163.1, from coordinate 5,911 downwards.
AGTAGCTATTTATTGAAGGTTTCTTTTTTCACTCTCCGGTGCGCCAAGGTACGAGGGTTTCAGCCCGCCGGCATTGATTAGTATCTTGTGCAGCACGATACCCGCATCCAGCGCCCGCACCCGCAAAGTATGCTTGCCCACGTTGGCGATGGTGTGCGTGGTTACGGTCTTTATCTGATTCTCGCCTTGCCATTTGCCCAGCTCACCGCGGTAGTGCCCGTTGATGTTGACCACCTGCTCCGCACCGCCGTCCAGCGACACGGCATAGCGCAGCCCTTTGTTGGCGTTGAAGTTCAGGGTAGGCGCGGTGATAACTTCCACCCTCAAGGTGTCGGTTGATGCAAACAATATGTCGTACTCCAAATACACTTCCTCCGTTGGGTTCAGCGCGATGTTGCGCGGAAACACCGTTACCCCCGACAGCGTTTTGCCCAAGTGGGGTATCACTTCCCAGCGGATTTTATCTGCTCCCTGCGAGCGTGCAAAATGCTCTGCCTCGATGGACACATAGCCATCCTTCTCTACAAATAAAGCGGGGCGGTTAGCTCCGTCGGTTGCCACGTACTCAACTTTCGGCATCGCATTTGTCGGCGGTTGCTGCCAGTAGGTGTAGCCGATGTGCGTTTGATCCATTATGTGGTTCCACTTGCCGCCCGCCATCACCTTATTATAGTGATACGTCAAAATGGAATCACGCGCAAAGCAGGCTTTCGCTTTCTCCGCCCACTCGTTGGCTGCCGCATCGCTCACCTTGGCGTATTTTTTGTTTTGCGCCACCGCATAGTACATATCGTAAAGGTTGGAGCAAGCGTTGATAGGGAACAAGACCAGCTGATCGAAGGCATCGCGATACTCGTTGCCCAGCAAGTGGTACAGGCGCAGGGCATCGGTCAGCAGAGCGCGGTATTCGGTTGCCACGCGCTCAAACTCGTGGTAGTTTTCGAGGCTGTAGGTAGCGTCGTTCAGCAATTCGGGCGTGATGCGGCGGTTGTATTTCGTGTAAAGGTTGATAAGCCTTGCGGCCTCCTGCGCGTGTTGTTCGCCGAACTGCTGCGCACAAAAACGCTCGGTATGCGCCACCAGATTGCCCGCGTTGAATTGCGCGGGATTCCAAGCCATATCAAGGAAAAACGTTATCGGATACTCCATCGGCTTGAGGTCGCCCACGTTCACCACCCACAGCTTGCGCACGCCGTATTCGTAGCACAGCTCCATTTGCTCCCATGTTTTTTGCACGGGCATTACATTTAGCCACTTGTAATTGCGCGGCCCGCCCACGTAGTCAAAATGGTAGTACATCCCGTACCCGCCCTTGCGGGGCTTGGCTTGCAGGTCGGGCAGCTTGCGCACGTTGCCCCAATTGTCGTCGCAAAGCAGCAAGGTTACATCGTCGGGCACGCGCATTCCTTTGTCGTAGTAGTCCTGCACTTCCTTATACAGCGCCCACACCTGCGGGGTTTGCTCTGCTTTTTTCTGCGTTACATCGGCAATGATTTTTCGTTGCTCTTTCACAATATTTTCGAGCAGGGCGATGTTTGTACCCTCGCTCATTGCCTCGTCGCCGTCGCCGCGCATACCAACTGTTACAAGCGCTTCATAGCTTTTCATGCGTTCCATTCCGCCCTTCCAAAAATCTGTCAACACGGCGGGGTTCTTTTGATAATTCCACTCGCCGCTGCCGTAGCGGCGCCATTCGTCGTGCGCACGACCCAGCGGCTCGTGGTGCGAAGTGCCAATGACCACGCCCATCTCGTGCGCCAACGCGCCGTTGAGCGGGTCGTCATCATAAAAGGCGCTGCCCCACATTGCAGGCCACAAGAAGTTGCCGCGCAAACGCAGTATCAGCTCAAATACTTTTTCGTAAAACTTGCTATTGAAGCCGCCAAAGGTTTCGCGCGACCAGCCGCTCAGCGCCGGCGCTTCGTCGTTGAGGAAAATACCGCGCCAGTCCACCGCAGGCTCGCCGTTGGTGTAAACTCCCCTTTGCAGGGCGATGTTTTTGGACTGCTTTACCGGCACGTCTGCCCAATAATACCACGGCGACACTCCTATTTGTTCCGATAGTTCATACACTCCGTAAATGGCGCCCCGCTTGTCGCTGCCAGCAATCACCAACGCCTCCTCAATGCCGTCAAAGGGCTGTGCAACGGTTTGCAGCAGGTACTTTTCGCGCTTGCCTTGCAGCTGCTTACCGTCGATTTTTTTCGACAGGATAAGCTGGTCAATCAGCTTGCTTTGTCCCGCCACGCCCACTATAATAATGTGCCCCGACGGGGGCAGCGCGGCAAGCAACTCCGGCTTGCTTTGCGTAACGCGCTCAAAGTCGCTACGCAAGTTATCCACCGCCCGCGCCACGCCTTTGTCCGTTTCGGCATCGGCAACAATAGGCAATACCTGCCCATTTACGGCCAGCGGAAAGGCGTTGTCGTTTTGCACAAACGATGCAATGCCGTTATGGTCTTTCGAGAATCCTTGCAGCGCAATGCAGGCAAGGAAAAGGATGAAGGGGATTTTTTTCATGGGTTGTTTGGGGTTTGTTTTTATAAAAACCCCGACAGAGTTTGAACCCTGTCGGGGTGAAAAATTGCACGATTAAATATACATGTTCACTATCGCTTCGTACAGCTCTTGCTTGCCGCTGATTTGCGCAGGTTCGCCTTTCGCTTTGGCGTATGCAGCGAGGTCTTCGAGCGACAGCTTACCGCCTTCAAACTCCTTGCCTTTGTTGGCGTCAAACGATGCGTAGCGGTCGGCAACCATTTTCTTGTACGGCGATTTTTCGAGAATGCCCGCCGCACTTTCCAGCGCACGCGCAAAAGTGTCCATTCCCGCGATGTGCGCAATGAAAATATCGTCAAGGTCGGTAGAATTGCGGCGCGTTTTGGCGTCGAAATTTGTGCCGCCGCCTTGCAAACCGCCGTGTTGCAAGATTACCAGCATGGCCTGCGTCAGCTCGTAGGAGTCCACGGGGAACTGGTCGGTGTCCCACCCGTTCTGGTAGTCGCCGCGGTTGGCGTCAATCGAGCCGAGCATTCCGGCATCGGCAGCGCATTGCAGGTCGTGCTCAAACGTGTGCCCCGCCAAGGTTGCGTGGTTTACTTCGATGTTCAGCTTGAAATCCTTGTCCAGCCCGTGCGCACGCAAGAAGCCGATAACCGTTTCGGTGTCCACGTCGTACTGATGTTTGGTGGGTTCCATCGGCTTCGGCTCGATAAGGAAATTACCCTTGAAACCTTTGCTGCGGGCGTAGTCGCGCGCTTTGGTAAGGAAGGTGGCGAGGTGTTCTTTTTCGCGGCTCATTTGCGTGTTCAGCAGCGAAGAGTAGCCTTCGCGACCGCCCCAGAACACATAGTTTTCGCCGCCCAGCTCGATAGTTGCATCAATGGCGTTTTTGACTTGCACGGCAGCGCGGGCCACCACGTCGAAGTTGGGGTTGGTGGCGGCGCCATTCATATAGCGCTTGTGGCTAAACACGTTGGCGGTGCCCCACAACAGCTTGATGCCCGTTTCGGCTTGCTTTTGCTTGGCATACGCCACAATGGCCTTCAGGTTGGCCTCGTACTCTTCAATAGACTTACCTTCGTCCACGAGGTCAATGTCGTGGAAGCAGTAGTAGCCGATACCGATTTTTTGCATAAACTCAAAGCCTGCATCCATCCGCTGCTTGGCAATATCCACCGCCGATGATGCGCCTTGCGTCCACGGAAAAGTTTTGGTGCCGCCGCCAAACGGGTCGCCACCTTCAGCGCACAGCGTGTGCCACCAAGCCATAGAGAACCTGCACCAGTCCTTCATTTTACGGCCATAAACGACCTTCTCGGGGTCGTAGTAACGGAAGGCCAAAGGATTCTTGCTATCCTTGCCTTCAAACTTGATTTGTCCCACTGAAGGGAAATACGTTTTTGTACTCATAACTTTTTTGTTTTTTAATTGGTTTAATTTATTTATTTATTTTGTTACTTTAATTTTACTTCAAGCTCTACAAGCCATACACATACATCCCGATAACCACGCCGGTAAAGCCTTTGGCAACTTCGGTGCTAAGATTTTTGGCATCTACATTCTCGGCCACCGCCGTCCAACTCGCGCCCTTATCATACGATACAAAGAAAGAGTAGTAGGCATTGTTGCCCGTTACCTTCAAGCGGATAGATGCGTTGGCTTCGGCATCGGGAATTGCCGCTTCGGCAATGCGCACCGTGTCGCCTTGCGAACGGTAGAGCGCCACACACAGCTTGCCTTGCCCGTTTATCGTTTTGCCAAACACAAAATTATGCGCCTCGTTCTGGTAGCACACCAAGCCTGCCACATCGCCTGCTTTTACAGGCTTATAGTCAAGTTCGGTTTGCGCTTCAAACGATAAATGCTGCTGGCGATGCCCAATGAAGGCGGGATTGGCACGCTCGTAAATGCTGTGCCCATTTGCTTGCAGCTGCAATCCCTTGCCGGTTAGCGACCACCACGGCGTGCGGGGCGTGCGGATAAACAGGTAGCGGTCGTTTAAGGTTGCTGCGCGAAATTCATCGCGCCACGTGAAGTTGCCTTTGTATGTACCCTCGCGCGGCGACAGGTCTTTTTTGGCTACTACATAAGGAACGGTTTCGCCTTTGGGCAAGATAATCGGGTATTCATTTTTCCACACCACGGGCAGCAAAAACGTTTCGCGACCGGTGTTGAAATAGTTGTCTTCGTAAGGACGACACGCCAAAAACATAGCGTACCAGTCGCCTTCCGGCGTTTGCACAAGGTCGGCGTGGCCGGCGCAGGTTACAGGATTTGGGCGGTCGTTCGGTAAATCGCGCTGCGTGAGTATCGGGTTGTTTTTCCACGGAATGTACGGCCCCATCACATTGTCGGCACGGAAAATAACCTCCGAATGGTCAATGCTGGTGCCACCTTCGGCGCACATCAGATAATAATAACCGTTGATTTTGTACAAGTGCGGCGCCTCAATCCAAACAGGATGCTTTGCTTTATCGGTGCCGCCGTCCACAATTACTTGCGGCGTGCCGAAAGTGGTGTCGGCGTTCACATCGTACCTGTGTATCCAAATGGCGCGGTGCCCTTCCCACTCCGGCTCGCCTTGCGGGGCGTTGTTGTGCACAATATAGCCCGCGCCGTCGTCGTCAAAAAACAGCGAGGGGTCAATGCCGCCAACCTTGGGCAACACAACAGGCTCCGACCAATTGTTCTGCATCGGGTCTTTGGTTTTTACCACAAAATTGCCGATGCCATCCACGCAGGTATTGATGATATAAAAGGTGTCGTTGTGCGGATTGTAAACAATGGCAGGCGCATAGACGCCGCCGCTGAGCCGTATCCCGTCAAGGTTCAGCTGCGACGGACGGTTGAGCACGTTGCCAATCTGCACCCAGCTGACCAAGTCGGCGCTATGGAAAATGGGAATGCCGGGGTAGTACGAAAACGAAGAAACAACCAAGTAGTAATCGTTGCCCTTGCGGCAAATGCTGGGGTCGGGGTAGAAGCCGCTCAAAATCGGGTTTTGGTACTCGCGGGCGAGGTCGATTGGGGCGGCGAATGTTTTGTCTGCCCCACTGTATTCAAAGTAGTGAAAAGTGGCGGCGCGGTCGGCGCTACACGAAACGGATGCAGCAGCGATTAGCCCCGTCAGCGCAATGATACAAAGTTTTTTCATAGTGTTTTACTTTAGTAATTATGAAGTCGGTGTTTTTGTTTTATCAATATATTCAGTGGGCGACATCCCAAAAAAATCTTTGAACGAGGTAGAAAAATGCGACAGGTTGCCGAACCCCGCGGCGTAAGCCACCTCCGAAACGGTAAGCTTCTTTTCCGTCAGCATCAGCGCCGCTTGCTTCAGGCGGATACCACGGATAAAATCGCGTGCCGACTGGTTAGCCAGCTCTTTCAGCTTACGGTGAATATGCACGCG
>JAITMY010000142.1 GCA_031290755.1 Prevotellaceae bacterium | reverse complement strand
ATGCTAATGGTCTGCTCTACGTTGTGCCCAAACTCGTGCACGGCGATGTTAAATCCCTTGTAGTCCAGCCCTGCCGCGGGAATGCGCGCACGCAGCCGCGAGGTGTCGCCCTTCATCGTAGCGCCCATGGCGTGCCCTGAGCCACGCGCGGCGTCCACCGCGATGTGGCTGCACAGCTCCTCGGCGCGGGCGCGGGCAAAGCCCAACTTTTGCAGCAGGTCGGGCAGCTGCCGGTTCAGCGCGGCGGCGTTGGGGAATCGCTTTACGGTGGCGGCGGTCAGCTCGTCCTCGCTGATGGCGCTGCGGGCTTTGAAGCCGTCGTACCAGATGTCGTAGGGTTGCAGCGGGCGCCCAAGCCGCTTGCCTATCAGCGCTGCAACCTCTTTGTTCACGGGCGACGAGAGCAGCTCCTTGAACAGCGCCTCTACCTCGCCGAACGTCATTTCGAGGCCGGCGTCAAACGCCCGCGTGATGGCGTTGGGGTACAGCGGCGAGTAAGGGTCTGCCGCACGCTGCGCATTGAAAACGTCGAGCAGACGGGCGTAGCGGGTGTCCGGCTCGCGGGCAAACGTAGCCGCGGGCGCACCGCCGCGGTAGAGCGTGTTGCTCGCAGGGCAGTAGTCGCTGCCCTGCGCGTTGATAAATTCCTGCGGAATGTCCTGCGCAATGATGCGCAGCATCAGGTCGTAGATGAGCTGCTGCTTGGTGCGCCCCTGCTCGGTTTTGTCGGCGTAGCTGCTTTTGAGTTCGTCGCGCAGCCCCCAGTGCGAGATGAGGCGCATTGCCTCGGGGAAGTACCTGTTTCCTTCGGCATCCACAATGTGGTGCATAAAAATGTTGTAGTCCATCGCGTACATTTCGGCGCGTACCTCCGCCGTGGCCGCCTTGCGGTGTACCTCCTCCGGCGCACGCGAGGCGAAGCACTGCCCCAAGTTAGCGGCAGCCTGCGCCTCGGCGCTCCACCCCATGCCCTGCGCGTTGCGCTCCTCAAGCCCGTAGTAGGGGAAGTTGAGGTGCAGCGTCAGCGCCAGCTTGTTGGCAAACCAGTCGTCGCTCAGGTGCGCCGACGGCGTCCACTCCGCAAAGGTCGCATCCACGGGCAGCAGGTCGCCGCGCTCAACGTGCATTGCAAATTGCAGCTGCGTTGACATCCGCCCGAAGCCACCGTTCACGGCGGCCAGATTGTCCGCAAAGCGCTGCTGTAGCTCGCCCCGCTGGTGCGGCAGGTAGCTCGCAAGGCAAAACGCCCTGAACTCGTCCGCCGTGCCGTCCTGCTCAAGCCAGAAGCGGGCGGTGAGCTCCACCCCGCGCCGCATCAGCAGCGTGTCTGCTTCGGGGTATTTGCGCGACAGCGAGTCCAGCGTTTCCGCCACGGCCCCTGCGCCAATGATGGCGCTCATGGCGCCCTGCCTGTCCTGCTGCCCGCATCCGCACGCCAGCAGCGCGGCAGCAGCAATGGATGTAAAATGTTTGTTCATGATAAGGGTGTTATTAATTTATTGTTTTGCTTAAAAAAACTTGCCGGTAGCGTCATTATAAAATACCGCTTAGCTCCGCAGCTATTGGAACATTCCGCCGAGCTGGGGGTAACCGGAACGGCACGATTTCTTTCCTATCCGCAACCTTTGGGCGACCGTTTTGGTTCATGTATTCCCTGAATGCAGCAAAGCCGCGTGCGGCAGGATTTGAATCCGTATCGGCAAATCCGTCGTCAAATTCCGGTGCGCTGTCATACATCGCCTGTAGCTGGGCGTTATTTTGCTTCACATAGTCGTGCGCAAACTGCGCGGTCATTCTAATTATTTTTTTCATAGTATTTCTCCCATTCTTTATTATGCACCTTGAACATCGTAATCACGCGGACGGCATCGCCGCGCATTGTGAAGCACATACGCAAGCGACGACCGTTTGATAAACCATAAGCATTGAATCGTTTTTCACCGTAATCCTTGCGGCCATCCGGCACGATTGACACGTTAGTATCAAACAAAACTTCCACCGCTTCTACGAAATCAATACCGTGCTCTACGATATTGCGCTGGCGTTTTTCTTCGTCCCATTCAAGCACCATTTCATTGCTCATATAGCTACTGTAAATACATTGACTATTAACGCTCGCAAAGATACTAAATATTCCCTCTCACAAAAAAACGCCGCTATGCCGATACATTGGGCACTGCTTCGGCTCCATTTTTCAGCTTCTCAGAGAAGTAGGCGATGGTTTTTCCCAGCCCCTCGTCGAGCTGCACGGCGGGCTGCCAGCCGTCGAGGAGGCTTTGCGCCTTGTCGATGCAGGGGCGGCGCTGCCGCGGGTCGTCGGCGGGGAGGGGGCGGAAGGCGATGCGGCTCGCGGAGCCTGTTTGGGCGATGACCTTTTGGGCAAGCTCAAGCATGGTGAACTCGCCGGGGTTGCCAATGTTGACGGGGCCTGTCACGCTATCGCCGGTGCGCATCATGCGGATGAGGCCCTCTACAAGGTCATCCACGTACTGGAAGCTGCGGGTTTGGGTACCGTCGCCGTAGATGGTGATGTCTTCGCCGCGCAGCGCCTGCACAATGAAGTTGCTCACCACGCGGCCATCGTTGGGGTTCATGCGGGGGCCGTAGGTGTTGAAGATGCGGACAAGCTTTATGCGCACGCCGTTCTGTCGGTGGTAGTCCATGAAGAGGGTTTCGGCGCAGCGCTTGCCCTCGTCGTAGCACGAGCGGATGCCGATGGGGTTGACGTTTCCCCAGTACTCTTCGGGCTGCGGGTGCACAAAGGGGTCGCCGTACACCTCGCTGGTGCTCGCCTGTAGGATTTTTGCCTTCAGGCGCTTGGCGAGGCCGAGCGCGTTGATGGCGCCCACCACCGAGGTTTTGATGGTTTTGATGGGGTTGTGCTGGTAGTGCACGGGCGAGGCGGGGCAGGCGAGGTTGTAGATTTCGTCCACCTCGGCGTAGAAGGGGGTGGTAACGTCGCCGCGCACGGCCTCGAAGTAGGGGTGGCCGAGCAGGTGGGCAACGTTGGCCTTGCTGCCGGTGAAGTAGTTATCGAGGCAGATGACCTCGTTGCCCTCGCGCAGCAGGCACTCGCAGAGGTGCGATCCGATAAATCCGGCGCCGCCGGTGATGAGAATACGCTTCATGGAGATGTGGGGGTTAGGGGTTGCGTAGCGTTTGCGGGGCGCGGGGGTCAGGCCTGCCGCCGCCCCACGCCGTAGTAGGTAAATCCGTGCTCCTTCATTTCCGCCGGCTCGTAGATGTTGCGCCCGTCGAAGACTACGGGCTGCCGCAGCAGCGCCCGGGCCTGCGCGTAGTCGATGGTGCGGAACTCTGGCCACTCGGTGAGCAGCGCCAGCGCGTCGGCGCCGCGTAGCGCCTCGTAGGCGGACTGCGCGTAGGCAATGGTGGCGCCGAGGTAGCGCTGCTGCGCCTCGGGCATGGCCACGGGGTCGTAGGCCGTAACGGTGGCGCCGTGCTCCAGCAGGCGGCGGATGGTGGTGAGCGAGGGCGCCTCGCGCATGTCGTCGGTGTTGGGCTTGAACGACAGCCCCCACAGGGCGATGTTTTTCCCCTTGAGGTTGCCGCCGAAGTGCCGGCGCAGCTTGTTGAACAGCAAATCCTTTTGGCGCTCGTTCACGGCCTCCACAGCCTTCAGGATGTCGAGCGAGTGGCCGTAGTCGGTGGCGGTGCGGATGATGGCCTTCACGTCCTTGGGGAAGCAGCTACCGCCGTAGCCCACGCCCGGGTAGAGGAACTTGCTACCGATGCGGGGGTCGCTGCCAATGCCGCTGCGCACCAGCGCGGTGTCGGCGCCCACCAGCTCGCAGAGGTTGGCGATGTCGTTCATGAAGCTGATTTTGGTGGCCAGCATGGCGTTGGCGGCGTACTTGGTGAGCTCCGCCGAGGCGATGTCCATGAAGATAATAGGGTGCCCGTTGAGCAGGAACGGCTTGTAGAGGCGCTCCATCACGGCCTTGGCCGTGGGAGAGTCGGTGCCCACCACAATGCGGTCGGGCTTCAGGAAGTCGTCCACGGCGGTGCCCTCCTTGAGGAACTCCGGGTTGGAGGCCACGTCGAAGGTTTCGGCCACGGCGCGGCGGTCGAGCTCGGCCTGCACCGCGACCCGCACCCGGGCGGCGGTGCCCACGGGGACGGTGCTCTTGGTAACCACCACCGCGTAGTGGTCGAGGTGCTGCCCCACCTCCTTAGCCACGCCCAGCACGGCGGCGAGGTCGGCGCTGCCGTCCTCGCCCGTGGGCGTGCCCACGGCAATGAACACCGCATCGGCCCCGCGCAGGCTCTCGGCCAGCGAAGTGGTGAAGCGCAGGCGACGCTGCGCAGCGTTGCGCCGCACCACATCATCCAGCCCCGGCTCCCAGATGGGTATCTGGCCACCTTGCAGCGCCTCTATTTTCTTCCGGTTCACGTCAACGCAGGTTACGTCAACGCCCGTTTCGGCAAAGCAGGCGCCTGTAACCAGCCCCACGTAGCCCGTCCCAACAATGGATATTTTCATACAAAGTAGGCTTTAAAATTTTTCCGCACCTATATTTAACTTTGGAGTGCGGCACAAAGGTAAGGTATTGCGGCAATAAAACAAAAAAGACATGTTAAAATTCTTTGGAGGGGAGGTATAATAAAAGATTTTTTTATCTTTGTACTGATGTACTGGGAAAAACACACATATAACCGTTTTTCAATAGGCTTTACCAACTCATGGACAACACGGACGACACATACCTTCGATCCTGTCTAAAGAAATTCTTTGGATTTGACACCTTTATAGGTAATCAAAAAGCCATTATTCGCAGCTTGCTGTACGGCAAGGACACGTTTGTGCTGATGCCCACGGGCAGCGGCAAGTCGCTTTGCTACCAGCTTCCGGCGCTCATTTCGGAGGGGACGGCCATCGTGGTGTCGCCGCTCATTGCGCTGATGAAGAATCAGGTGGACCACATGTGCAGCTTCGTGCTCGAGGAGGGGATTGCCAGCTTTCTGAACTCGACGCTCAACCGCGCCGAGGCGCAGCAGGTGAAGGACAACGTGCTGCAAGGCAAGACCAAGATGCTGTACGTGGCGCCCGAAGCGCTTGCCAACGAGGATAACCTCGCCTTCCTGCGCAAGGTGAAGATTTCGTTCTACGCCATCGACGAGGCGCACTGCATCTCGGAGTGGGGGCACGACTTCCGCCCTGAGTACCGCAAAATCCGCTCCTCGGTGAACCTGCTGGGCAGCGCCCCCATCATTGCGCTCACGGCCACGGCCACGCCCAAGGTTCAGCACGACATCCAGCGCAACCTCGACATGCTCCACGCTGCGGTGTTCCGCTCGTCGTTCAACCGCCCGAACCTCTTCTACGAGGTGCGCCCTAAAGTGGACGCAGCGAAGGAAATTGTCCGCTACGCCAAGCAGCGCGAGGGGCAGAGCGGCATCGTGTACTGCCTGACGCGGAAGGAGGTAGAGTCGCTCTCCGAGCTGCTGTGCCTCAACGGCGTTCGGTCGCTGCCGTACCACGCGGGGCTTTCCCCCGCCACGCGCTCAACCAATCAGGACAAGTTCCTGATGGAGGAGGCGGACGTTATGGTGGCCACCATCGCCTTCGGCATGGGCATTGACAAGCCCGACGTGCGCTTCGTTATCCACTACGACATGCCCAAGAGCCTCGAAGGCTACTATCAGGAAACAGGCCGCGCTGGCCGCGACGGCCACGAGGGGCGCTGCATAGCCTTCTACAGCCCCAAGGACATGCACCGGCTGGAGAAGCTCACGTGCACCAAGGCCTCGGCAACCGAGCAGGAAATCAGCCGGCAGCTGCTGGCCGAGGTGTCGGCCTACGCCGAGTCCACCCTGTGCCGCCGCAAGCTGCTGCTGAGCTACTTCGGCGAGGACTACAACGAGGAGAAGTGCGACAACTGCGACAACTGCACGAACCCCAGCTCGGCAGTTGAGGGGCAGGAGTACGTGCGGTTGCTGCTGAGCACCGTTTGCGCGGTGCGCGAAAGCGTGCGGGATGACCACGTGGTCAGCATCATTCGCGGCGAGGCAACCGTGCACGTCCGAGCGAGCAACCACCACGAGCTGGACGTTTTCGGGCAGGGGCAGGACAAGGACAAGCGCTTTTGGAGCTCCGTGGTCAAGCAGAGCCTGCTGCACAAGCTGGCGAAAAAGGACGTGGAGCCGTATGGACAGCTCCAGCTCACCGAAAAAGGGCGGGCGTTTTTGGCGCAGCCGCACTCCATTTCGCTGGCCTCCAGCCGCGACTTTTCGCACTGCACTGGCGATGACGAGATAAGCGGCGGCGGCGGCAAATGGCACTCGGGGGGCTACGACAGGGAGCTGTTCACCATGCTCAAAAACGTGCTGGTGAGCGAATCGCGCCGCTGCAAGCTGAAGCCATTCGTGATGTTTCAGGACACCTCGCTACAGGACATGGCCATCCTCTACCCCACCACCATTGAGGAGCTGCAAAGCTGCCACGGCGTGGGAGCGGGCAAGGCGCAAAAGTTCGGCAAGCCCTTTGTAGAGCTGGTGGCCAAGTACGTGAAGGAGCGGGGGATTGAGCGCTCGCAGGACATGGTGGTGAAGTCCGCGCCCCACAAGTCGGCCAACAAGGTGTTCATCATCCACAGCATCGACCGCAAGATTGACATGGAGGACATCGCCTCTGCCAAGAAGCTGCGGCTTGACGACGTGCTGCTTGAGATAGAGGCCATCGTAAGCTCCGGCACCAAGCTCAACATCGACTACTACATCGAGCGGCAGGTGGAGGAGGACAAGCTGGCCGACATGCTCGAATACTTTGCCACCGAAGCGCAGAGCGACTCCGTGCAGGAGGCGCTGGCGGCGCTGGGCAGCAGCTACACAGAGACAGAGGTGCGCTTGGCACGCATCAAGTTCCTATCGGAGAACGGCAACTAACGCCGCCCAAGCTACCCGCGCATGATTGACCAAGCTACCATCGACCGCATTTTTGAGGTTGCCCGCATCGAAGACGTCGTGGGCGACTACATCACGCTCAAAAAACATGGCGCCAGCTACACCGCCTGCTGCCCCTTCCACCACGAAAAAACGCCCTCGTTCTCGGTGTCGCCGGCGCGGGGGCTGTTCAAGTGCTTCGGCTGCGGCAAGGGCGGCAACGCTGTCATCTTTGTGATGGAGCACGAGCACCTGAGCTACGCCGAGGCGCTGAAGGTGGTGGGCAAAAAGTACGGCATCGAAATAAAGGAGCACGAGCTGACCCCCGAAGAGCAGCAGCGCAGCACCGACCGCGAAGGCATGATGATTACGCTGGCCTACGCCCAAGGCTACTTTGCCAAAACGCTGCACGAGCACGTGGACGGCAAAAACATTGGGCTGGCCTACTTCGCCGAGCGGGGCTTCACCAAGCAAACCATCGAAAAGTTCCAGCTGGGCTACTCCCTCGACAGCCGCGCCGCCTTCTCCGGCACCGCCCTGCGCGACGGCTATAAGAAGGAGCTGCTGGCGAAAACAGGGCTGTCTGTAGAGCGCGACAGCGGCGAGCTGACCGACCGCTTCTTTGGCCGCGTGATGTTCCCCATCCACTCCGTCAGCGGCCGCGTGATAGGCTTCGGTGGCCGCACGCTGCGCATGGACAAGAGCGTGGCCAAGTACGTCAACTCGCCGGAGAGCGAGGTGTATCACAAAAGCAGCACGCTCTACGGCATCTACTTTGCCAA
>JAITMY010000120.1 GCA_031290755.1 Prevotellaceae bacterium | reverse complement strand
GATGCGGTAGCGGGCCACGCCCTTCACCTGCTCAAGGCGCTGCGCGAGCTGTAGCAGGCTCTCGCCGGCAGGCCGGCCAAAGTCGCCGGTGTTCACGCCGGTGAGCACCACCTCGCGCACGCCCTGCGCGGCGGCGGCCTCGGCCTGCGCGGCGATGGCGGCGATGGGGGCGCTGCGGCTCGCGCCGCGGGCGGCGGGCACGGTGCAGTAGGCGCAGCGGTAGTCGCAGCCGTCCTGCACCTTGAGGAAGGCGCGGGTGCGGTCGCCGCCCCACGAGCAGGCGGCGAAGAAGCCGTCGGCGGGGGCTGCGGGCGCGGCGGGCGGGGGCAGGCGCAGGCGCTCGGCGATGCGGCGGGCTACCTCGCCCTTGTCGGCCACGAGCGCCACCTCCGGCATGGCCTCCAGCGCGAAGGCCTTGAGGGAGGCCATGCAGCCGGTTACGCAGACGAGCGCCGCGCCGCCGCCCTGCTTGGCCAGCTGGCGGATGGCCTGCCGGCACTTCTTTTCGGCCTGCTGGGTTACGGCGCAGGTGTGCACCACGTACACGTCGGCGGGCTGGCCCTCGGCGGCCTGCGCCAAGCCGCCCTCGGCCAGCTGGCGGGCGATGGTGGAGGCCTCGGCGTAGTTCAGCTTGCAGCAGAGGTTCACCACGGTGAAGGTGGGGCGGGCGGGCGGTGGGGCGGTAGTCATAGGCGGGGGGGGGTGACGCAAAGTAGGGGCGCATAGCTATTCGCCCCTACTTACGGGTTAACGGGTTTGCACGCTGCGCGGCTACAGCTTATCCTTCAGGGCGGTGTTCAGCTTGATGAGCAGCGACTGGTAGTGCGCCTTTTCGCTGCCGGTGGCGGCGCCGATTTTGCTCCGCAGCAGGTCGCGCGAGCGGATGGCGAGCACCTGTAGGTAGTTGTTCGAGTCGTCGATGAGTTTAAGGCTCACCTTGCTTTGGAAGCCGTAGCCGGAGGGGCCGTACTCGTGGCCGTCGGCCTCCTCGAGGAGGCGGGCGATGGCGCCGTGGCCGTGCTCGGCCTCGTAGGCGCGGCAGGCGTCGGCGTAGCGGGCCACGAGGCCGCTTTCGTCCAGCCCGTAGGCGATGATGTCGTCCACCGAGGCCGCGCCGGGGAGGGAGAGGGCGTTGCCGCTCTGCTTCTTTTCGGCAAAGGGCGAGCAGAAGAGCTCTACCATTGACTCTTGCAGCAGCCTGTCGCCGGAGGTGAACTTGGCGCCGGTGAGGAGGTTCCGCCACGTGGCGGCGTAGAGGTCGCCGGTGAACTCTTCGGCGGTGTAGGGCGCGGCGGTGGCGTACTGCGTGGCGAGTATCACGTTCTCGATTTGCGACTTGAGCGACTTGACGATGTTGTCGCGGAGCGAGTACGAGATGTCCACGGCGAGGGGGAACTTCCTCCTCAGCGAGGCGTTGTCCACCCACTCCGAGCTGCGGTACTCGTTGAGCACCCACTCCAGCGAGGCTTTTTGGAGGCTCTTGGGGGTGGTTACGTAGCGGTCGTTCTGGTTGGCCGTGCCCTTCTTCACCTCGGTGAGCTTTATGCCGCCGATGTTGAAGGTTACGTTGCGCAGGTAGCGGAAGTACTGGGTGGCTATCTGGGAGTAGAGCATCCGCGTGTGCGCGTAGTCGTCGTCGTCCGTAATCCACTGCTCAAGGTTGGCCATGATGTACTTGAGGTTCTTAATGCCGTAGGTGCCGGCCTTGATGGGGTCGTCGCCGAGGTCTTCGGTGAGGGCAGTGGGGTCGTAGGTGGCGCGCATCTGCTGGCGCCCGTAGCGGTATATGGGGTCGCCGGCGTGGGCGTCCACCCAGCCCTCCAGCGTGGCCTGCTCTGCCCACTCGTCCTTGGCGTCGAGCAGGGGCTGGTAGTTCCACTTGATGAGGAAGTAGTCGTAGGTGCCCAAGTCGGGCGGGGTGAGCTTCAGCCCCTTGTCGCCCGGCTGCGCCACGTAGTTGAAGCGGGCGTAGTCCATGATGCAGGGCGTGGTGCCGTAGGCCTGCGTGAAGGTGGCCGAGCGCAGCGAGTCCACGGGGAAGGCGTTGGACGAGGCCATGTTGTGCATGAAGCCGAGGGTGTGGCCGATTTCGTGGGCCACGATGTACACCAGCGACTCCTTAATGATGTCGTCGGGCATCTTCTTGGCGCGCACGCGGGGGTCAACCTGCGCGGTCTGCACGAAGCGCCATGCGTTGATGAGCTGCGAGATGTTGCTGTACACAATCACCGAGGCGTTGATGATTTCGCCGGTGGTGGGGTCCACCCACGAGGGGCCGTAGGCGTTGGCGGTGCTTGAGGGCATGTAGCGCACGCAGGAGTACTTGAGGTTGTCGGGGTCGAAGGCCGAGTCCTGCTCTGCCGTGGGGAAGTCCTTGGCGACAACGGCGTTCTTGAAGCCTATCTTTTCAAAGGCCTTGTTCCACGATTCGATGCCCTCCTTGATGGGCTGCTTCCACAGCTCGGGGAAGGCGTTGTCCACGTAGAAGACGATGGGCTTCACCGGCGCCACCAGCTTGCCGCTGCGGAAGGCCTCCACGTCCGAGGGCACCAGCTGCCAGCGGTGCGCCAGCGAGTACGATTCGCTCTTGTCCTTGCTGTTGGAGTAGAGGGTCTTGCTGTGGTTGAAGATGCCCACGCGGGAGTCGCTGATGCGGGGGCGCATCTTCTGGTCGGGGAGGAGCAGGAAGGTGCGGGTAACCGTCATGGTGAACGGCGCGTCGTCAAACAGCTTCAGCAGCCCCAGCAGGGAGGCCGAAAGCCCGTAGGTCATGGTGGACTTCACGCTGAGGTTGTCTGCGAACGACTTGATGGCGCCCACCGAGCTCTCGTCTTTCTTGAAGGAGGCGTTGATCTTTACCAGCCCGCCGCCCATGCTCAGGTCGCTCAGCGCGTCGAATATCTTCACGTTGGTGGCAAAGAGGTTGGTGGTTTCAATCACCACCGCCGAGCTGTCCTTGGTGTAGGCCTTGATGCCGTAGCCGAACAGGCGGGGGTTGCCGTACACCTTGCTCACGCCCTCTGCGAGGGAGGCGTCGGCGGTGGCGTTGGTGGAGATTTGGGTGAGGTACACCACCGAATCTTCCTGCACGAACTTCACGTGCATCGTGCCGGTGGGCTTGTAGCCCACGTCGGCGCCCATAGAGGCGGTTACCGACGTTATGGTGGAGGCCACCAGCATCTCGCGGTTCAGGTACCTGAGCGGCACCTCAAAGTAGATTTTGCCCTGCACCTTGTGCAGCGTGATGAAGTCGCTCTTGGCGGTCTCCACCTTCTTCTTGTCAAACAGCTTCTCGTAGGCCGACAGCGGCTTCTTTTTCTTCTTCAGCGAGTCGGCTGACAACGCCTCCTTCTTGTCTTTCTTGCTGGAAAAAAGACCTGCCTTGGCGTCGGTAGGCAGCGCCAGCAGCGCTACGGCTGCTGCTAACGTGAGCATAGTAATTTTCTTCATGGTAAAAAGGGTTTAATTGGTTTTAAGGTTAATGGGTTACTACTGAAAGAGTGAGGCTACCTTTGCTTGCAGCTCTTCGCCGCGCAGGTCGGTGGCCACGATGCGCCCCTCCGTGTCGAGGAGGAACATTTTGGGGATGCCCGTTACGTTGTAGGTGGCGGCCACGGGGCAGTCCCAGCCCAGCACGGACGACACGTGCAGCCAGCCCAGCTGGTTGCTTTCTATGGCCTTTGTCCACGCCTCGCGCTTGCTGTCCAGCGACACGGCGTACACCTCGAAGCCCTTGCTGCGGTACTTGCTGTAGATGTCCTTCACGTTGGGCATTTCCCTTAGGCAGGGGCCGCACCACGACGCCCAGAAGTCCAGCAGCACGTACTTACCCCTGAGCGAGGATAGTTTGACGGGCGTGCCGTCGGGGGCGGGCAGCTCGATGTCGGGGGCCACGCTGCCCACGTTCAGCATTTTCAGCGCGGCTACTCGGGCGGCCAGCTGCTTGCCTGCCGACGACTCCTTTACGCGGGGCGTCAGCTGCTCGTAGTAGCCCTCCACCTCCGCAAGGGGGTAGCTGGTGGCCACGAAGCCGCTCAGCAGGTAGGCGATGGCGTAGCTGTCGGTGTGCTCTGCGATGAACGCGCGCAGCGTGCTGTCCTGCGCTACCTGAATTACCTCGAAGGCCTTCACGATAGAGTCCAGCTTGGCCGGGTTGCCCTTGGCCTGCGCTGCCGCCATCATCATGCCCAGCTGCATCATTGACTTGCCCATTTCCAGCAATTTGGATTTCTCCAGCACCTTCTGCTCCTTGCCGCCGCCGATGGCCACGGTGATGTAGGGCGTGCCCTTCTTCTCGCTCAGCTTGGTGCTCACCGTTACCTTTAGCAGGTTCTCTTCGAGGGTCAGGATGAGGTCGTTGTTGTGCTGGTCAACGCTCAGCGTGCGCAGCGTGATGTCCTCCAGCTGGCCGTCGAAGGCAAACTTGCCGCCGGCCACCACCGCGGAGTCCAGCACCTCGTAGGCCTGCTTGCCCACCTGCTGCTTCAGGTACACAAGCTTGCCGTCGCCGTCCTTCCACGTGCCGGCAATCCGGTAGCGCCCCGCGGGTACGCTGCTGCACCCTGCCAGCACGCACAGCGCGGCGGCGAATGCCAATGCTCTACTCGTAATCTTTTTCATGCGTAAAATGTCTTTTATTAATGGTTATCTTCAATCTGTTTCTTCCAAAATAAACACCTGCTCTACCTGCTTGCTGAGCGCCTTGGCAATCTTCAGCGACAGCACGGTGGAGGGGACGTAGCGGTTGGCCTCAATCGCGTTGACCGTTTGCCGGCTCACGCCCACCAGCCGCGACAGCTGGTCTTGCGTGAGGTTGTTGATGGCACGCTCTACCTTCAGGCTATTTTTCATACGTTTAGCGTGGCTTCGCTGCGTTGGCGCCTTGCCCTGTACAGCGCAACGTTGAACCGAATAATGAACACCAGCAGGATGATGAACATGTTAAAGATTAGGGCGTATAAAAAAGTAAAGCCGTAAAAGAACAGGATGCAGAAGATCAGGATGGCGTAGCTGATGTACGTGGCCCACATCAGCGACTCCAGGCGTATCTTGGCAATGTACTCGTCCTCGTGCTTCTCCTTAGAGAAGGCCACCAGCGCCAGGGCTACCACCGAAAGGATGGCCACCAGCTCGTCCGTGACGCTCTCCGTCGTTATCTCCCAGAGGCGAAAGCTGCGGTTGAGCAGGGAGTGCGGCAGCAGCGAGAGCACGCTCACCGTCAGCGCGGGCAGCTTAAAGTGCATGGCCAGCGTCCACACCCACAGCAGCGACAGCGGGGCCAGCAGCACCCAGCCTACCCGCTTGCACACATGGGGAAATAAGTAGCTTGTCTTCATGTTATCCGTTTTCTAAAAGCCGCGCCAAAGGTAAAACAAACTTTTCATATAGACAAGTGAATTTGACAAAAAGACAAAAAGAATTTACTACGCTGCGGGCAGCGTAGTAGGTGCCAGCGGGTTAACGTTGGCGGCGGCGCGATGGCGCAGACAACAACAGCATTTACGAGCATGGCAAAAGCAGCTACAACTAAATCGTAATGGTTTGCGAAAATTAGCTTAAATTCAATAGTTGTTATTGAGAAAATTATTATATTTGTAATGTATTAAATACAAACGTAATAATACGTAGAAAATTTATTTGTTTTTATATGATATGTTATTGGAATGATTTTGAAATATTTATACAAA
>JAITMY010000107.1 GCA_031290755.1 Prevotellaceae bacterium | reverse complement strand
GCTGGGGGGGATGAGGAGGGCGCCGCGGGCCTGCTCTACGACGTGGCCCACGACGTGGCCGCCGAAGTCCTTCACCCTGTCGTGCAGGGCGAGGGGGATGGTGAAGAGCAGCTCGTAGTCCTCACCGCCGTTGAGGGCGGCGGTGGCGGCATCGAAGTGCAGCTCGTCGGCCATGTCGAAGGTGGGCTTGGCGATGGGGATTTTGTCGAGGTAGAGGTGGGCGCCTACGCCGGAGCGCCGGCAGACATGGAGCATGGCGGCGGCCAGCCCCCGCGCCACGGCGGTCATGGCGGTGGGGGCTACGCCCGCGCTGCGCAGCGCGAGGATGGCCTCGCGGGGGGCTTCGGGCTTGAGGTAGCGCCCGACGATGTACTCGTGCTCCGCCAGCTGGGGCGTGGCGTGGGGGTTGGCGGCCACGACCTGCTTTTCGCGCTCAAGGAGCAGCAGCCCCATGTAGGCCGCGCCGAGGTCGCCGGTGATGCACACCAAGTCGGTAGGCTGGGCGCCGCTGCGGCGGGCGACTTCGGCGGCGGGGGCTTCGCCGCGCACGCTCAGTCCGAGGGTTAGCCCCGTGAGCGAGGCGGAGGCGCTGAGGCCTGCGAGCTGCACGCCGTAGCGCTCGCAGGCGAGCTGCACGCCGCCGTGGAGCTCGTCCACCTGCTCTACGCCAAAGCGCCGCGAGAGGCCGAGCGCGAGGGTCAGCTGCTTCGGCTCCCCGTTCATGGCGTACACGTCGGTGAAGGCAGCGGTGGCGGCCTTATAGCCGAGGTACTTTAGGGGGACGTAGGTGAGGTCGAAGTGCACGCCTTCGAGCAGGAGCGTGCCCGCCAGCAGGCAGCTGGCGCCGGGGGTGGGGGCAACCACCGCAGCGTCGTCGCCGTCGGGCGCCGCCGTTTTTTGCGCCAGCCTGTCTATGAGGCCCTGCTCGCCAAGCTCGCTGATGTTCATCTTGCGTTAGGCTTGTGGGGTTAGCGCTGCCGAGGGAGTGTCCGCCGAGGGAGCGTCCGTCGGCGCGGCGGTGGCGGGCTTGCGGTAGCGGCGGCGCCCCCCGCGGTGGCCGCGGCGGTGCCTACGCTTGGGCTTCGCCTCTGTCGGCGCCGGCGCTGGCGCGGCGGCCTTGGGAGGCGCTGGCGGGGGCGTTATGGTGAGGAGCTTGAGGTAAATCTCGCGGCATATCCACGCATCGGTGGCGGCGTATGACTTTTGCTCGTCCGAGTAGCGGGAGGCCGCCCAGTTGGACGTTTGCTGCGACTTGGAGATGCGGAGGCCGAGCACAATGGCAGCCATTTTCTTCAGCGCCTTGTCCTCTATGCCGTAGGCCTCCACCATTTTTTGGAGGTCAACGAAGCTGTCCGGCGTAAACCTGCACAGGCGCTGCACGCCGTGTATGTCTTCGCCTATGGCCGCGCCCACCTTGAGTATCTTCGGGCTTTGGAGCACCTCCACGAGCGCCGGCGGCACCCCCATCTTGTCCACGCGGAAGAGGAAGGCGCGGCTGGCGGAGGAGAGCTGCACGAGCGAGAGGCCGTAGCGCACGCCGCGCTCGAAGCTGGGGCGCGACTCGGTGTCGTAGCCCAGCAAGGTTTCCTGCATGAGGTAGCGGCCAGCCTCAACGGCCTGCTCGGGCTTTTCCACCACGGTGATGCTGCCGCCAAACGCAACGTAGGGCATGGCCTCTATCTCATCGTGGGTTATGTGGGGGGGGAACATGGTGGTAGCTTATTAAAGGTGGGGCAGCCGGCCAACGGCTTCGCTGATGCTGCCCGCTTCCGTAAGGAGGCTAATGAACTTGCTGCCCACGATGGCCCCCGAGGCGTTGTCGAAGGCGGCGCGGAGGGTTTCGGGGTTGGATATGCCGAAGCCGATGAGGCGGGGGTTGCGCAGCCCCATGCCGTTGATGCGGCGGAAGTAGGCCAGCGTGCGCTCGCCAAAGCGCTCCTGCGCTCCGGTGGTGGCCGCGGACGACACCATGTAGATGAAGCCTTCGGTGTGGTCGTCAATGAGGCGAATGCGCTCTTCGGAGGTTTCGGGCGTTATCAGCATGATGACCTTCAGGCCGTGCCGGTCGGCCACCGGCTTGTAGTCGCGCAGGTACTCGCCGAAGGGCAGGTCGGGGATAATCATGCCGGCCACGCCCACGCGCCGGCAGTCGGCGCAAAAGCGCTCGAAGCCGTGCTGCATTATCGGGTTGAGGTAGCCCATCAGGATGAGGGGGATGCTGACGGCGCCCTGCATGGCCTCCAGCTGCTCGAAGAGCTTGGCGAGGGTCATGCCGCTGCGCAGCGCCGCGGCGCCGCTGGCCTGAATTACCGGCCCGTCGGCCATAGGGTCTGAAAAGGGGATGCCCACCTCCGCCATATCCACCCCACCGGCTTGTAGCGCCGCAAGGGTGGCCGCCGTGTCGCCCAGCCGAGGGTATCCCGCGGTGAAGTAAACGGAAAGGATGTTGCGCTGCTTGCGCTGAAATAGTTCGCTTATGCTGTTCATCGGCCATTTAAAGTTGAAGGCGCAAAGCTACGTAAAAAAAACAAAAGCCAAAGCGCCCGAAGTTGAAATTATGCTAAGGGGTTAAAAAAAGCGCTCCATGAGGCGCTCCAGCCTGCCCACGTCCTTCAGCCCCGGCGCCAGCTCGAAGCCGCTGTTGAGGTCGAGGGCGTAGAGCTGGGGGATGCGCAGCTGCAAGGCGGCCTCCGCCCCTGCCTCGTCGAGGCCGCCGCTCAGGAAAAAGGGCGTGGGCGCTGCGTAGCGCGACAGCAGCTGCCAGCCAAACCGCTGCCCCGAGCCGCCGTGCTGCGGCGTTTTCGTGTCGAACAAGAAGTAGCTGCACGCGCCCACGTAGGGCAGGCAGGCCTCCATGTCCTTTTCCTCCGCCACCCCAAAGGCCTTGATTACCTCTACGCCCTGCGCGGACAGGCGCCGGCAGAGGCTGGGTGGCTCGGCGCCATGCAGCTGCACAGCGTGCAGGCCGTACTCCCCCACCCTGCCAAGAATGCTGCCCTCCGGCTCGTCCACAAAAACGCCCACCCGCCGAATGCGGGCAGGCGCTGCCTGCTGTAGGGAGCTCGCCGCGAGGCCTCCGGCGTAGCGCGGCGAGGGGGGGTAGAAGATTAGCCCCAGCATGTCAATGGGGAGCTGGCACAGCGCGGCAATGTTGTCGGGCTGCCGCATCCCGCATACCTTTAGCTTTGGCTTCATTTACGTCAAGGTAATCGGCTTGTAGGTCGGCACGAGCGCCTTCATTACCGTCCAGCCAATGAGGTAGGCCACGGCGCAGATGCAGAAGATGATGAAGTAGCCCGCGGGCTTGCCCTCGAAGCCAAGGAAGGTCATGTTCGTTTCGCCGGCATAGACAAACAGGTTGCCCGCCGACTTTTGCAGTATCATGGAGCCTATGCCGCCCGCCATGCCGCCGATGCCGGTGATGGTGGCGATGGCGCTCTTGGGGAACATGTCGCCCACGGTGGAGAAGATGTTGGCCGACCACGACTGGTGCGCCGCGCCGCCGATGCCTATCATAATAACCGGCAGCCAAGGTGAGATGGTGCCCAGCGGCTGCGCCAGCAGCACCACCAGCGGGAAGAACGCGAAGGTGAGCATCGCCTTCATGCGGGCGGCGTAAGGGTTCAGCCCCGTGCGGTTGATGATGAGGGTGGGCAGCTTGCCCCCGTAGATGGATAGCATGGTGATGGCGTAGAGCGTAAATATCAGCGCAATGCCCAGCCCCTCGGAGGTTTTGATGCCAAACTGCATGTTGAGGTACGAGGGCGTCCAAAACAGGAAGAACCACCACACCCCGTCGGTCATGAACTTGCCGAACGCAAAGGCCCACGTCTGCTTGTAGGAGAAGCACTTCAGGAAGCTCATCTTCTTCTCCTCCGCGCCCGCCTTGGCGTTGGCTGCCAAGCCCTCGTGCTTATCCTGCTCGATGTACTCCAGCTCGGCCT
The DNA here is from genome assembly GCA_031290755.1 of Prevotellaceae bacterium. Taxonomy (GTDB): domain Bacteria; phylum Bacteroidota; class Bacteroidia; order Bacteroidales; family UBA932; genus JAITMY01. The sequence goes on along the minus strand of JAITMY010000107.1, from coordinate 5,824 downwards.
TGTTGACGAACCTGCTCTTGGTGGGGGGGGCGTAGAAGAGCACCCACAGCCCCATCCACACAAAGCCCAGCGCACCGATGACAATGAAGGCCATCTCCCAGCCCCACGCTTTTGCCAGCAGCGGGATGCTGAGCGGCGCCACCAGCGCACCGATAGAGGCGCCGGCGTTGAAAATGGAGGTGGCGTAGGCGCGGTCTTTCTTAGGGAAGTACTCCGCCGTGGTTTTGATGGCCGCCGGAAAGTTGCCCGACTCGCCCAGCGCCAGCACGCAGCGGGCTACGAGGAAGCAGTACATGCTGATGGTGGCCACGAGCACCGCCACGTCGCCCGTGGCGCCCGCCAGCTCAGCGGCGGAGTGCATCCCCACGTGCGCCTCGGTGATGAGGCCGCAGGTGGCGTGGAGGCACGCGCCCGCCGACCACACGCCTATCGCCCACAGGAAGCCCCGCTTGGTGCCCATCCAGTCGATAAATCGTCCGGCAAACAACATGCAGATGGCGTACATGATGGAAAACACGGAGGTGATGGTGCCGTAGTGCGCCTCGTTCCAGTGGAACTCCGGCTTGATGAACTCGTCCCACGTGAGCGACAGCACCTGCCGGTCGAGGTAGTTCACGGTGGTGGCAAAAAACAGCAGGGCACAGATAGCCCAGCGGTAATTGGTCATGGTTTCTGTAATTTTTTTTGTCATTTTTTTGTTGAATTATTGAATTATTAATCGTTGAGCTATTGATGTAAGCGCCGCCTATGCGTAAGCCACCTTACGTGGCCTTGATGTCCGCCTGATAAGAGGGGTATTTTCTACAGGTTTATGCACGGCATTTTTGAAGCTGATATGCTCAAATGCCACATGCTTATCCTCGTATTCGGCAAGCAAGCCAAGAACTCTCCCCAACTCGCGCGTGTATTCATTTTCCACGTCTATCGGGTCTAAGGCGCCGACGCCGGTAGCCTCGCGCAGTAGTACCTCGGCATAGAGGTGTACGGCATCGAAGAGTTCTTTGGTATTCACTTCTGTAGTATTTTCAAATTGCTTTTTCATAGCGCATCACTTATATGGTTTTACAATCAATTGTATCGTATTCTTTATGGGTTCCCACAAAACGCAACCATAGCTTGCCGTCGGAGAATATCACCACTGCCACTAATCTATAGCGATTGCCTTTTATATTAAAGACATAACGCTTTGCGCCTACATAATCTGCCGAGGGAAACGTTGCCTTTAGCTCGTTATGCGAAGCCCAAGCCACTCTCTCCACCACATTTACCCAAGCCTGTAAAGCATTGGTCGTCTCAATGTGCTTGTGGGTGAAATTATCTATCAACGTTTTATCAACGATTATCATAGCGCCTCACGCCTTTTGCCGCACCTTGGCGATGATGCCCAGCGCCTCGCGGCACTTGGCCGTAACGGCAGCCCAGTCTCCGGCAGCGATAACCTCCTTGGGGAAGAGGTTGCTGCCCATGCCTACGCAGGTTACGCCCGCGTCGAACCACGCCTTGAGGTTGGCCTCTTCGGGCTTTACGCCGCCCGTTACCATGAGCATGCTCCACGACATGGGGGCTTTCAGCCCCTTCACGAAGTTAGGCCCCAGCACGTCGCCGGGGAACACCTTGCAGAGGTCGCAGCCCACCTCCTGCGCCGCGCCCACCTCACTCACCGAGCCGCAGCCGGGCGTGTAGGGCACGAGGCGGCGGTTGGCCACCTTGGCCACGTCGGGGTTAAACAGGGGGCCTACGATGAAGCTTGCGCCCAGCTGCATGTACTGCGCCGCCGTGGGAGCGTCAACAATGGAGCCTACGCCCACGGCCATGTCGGGGCACTCCTTGCCGGCAAACTTGACGGCCTCTGCAAAAACCTCGTGGGCGAAGTCGCCGCGGTTGGTGAACTCAAAGGTGCGCACCCCGCCCTCGTAGCAGGCCTTGACAATGCGCTTGGTAACCTCCGCATCCTTGTGGTAGAACACCGGCACCATGCCGGTTTCCACCATCTTGCCGAGGGTTTGAAGTTTTGTGAACTTTGCCATATTTATCTGTATGTTTTAAAGGTTACGCTACAATGTTTTTTTCTACCGGCTCACGCGCCCGCTGGCGTCGCCCTTCATCAGCTTCTCCACCTCGTCCACCGTGGCCAAGTTGAAGTCGCCGTAGATGGTGTGCTTGAGGCACGAGGCGGCCACGGCGAAGTTCAGCGCCCGCTGGTCGTCGCCCGCGTAGGTGAGCAGGCCGTAGATGAGGCCGCCCATGAACGAGTCGCCGCCGCCCACGCGGTCAACGATGTGGGTAATGTCGTAGCAGGGCGATTCCAAGAGCGCTTTGCCGTCGTAGAGCACCCCGCCCCACGTGTTGTGGCTGGCGTTGATGCTGCCGCGCAGGGTGATGATGACCTTTTTGGCGCGGGGAAACTTTTTCATCAGCTGGGTGCACACCGACTGAAAAGCCGCCCCGTGCACCTCTCCGCCCGTTTGGGCGGCGTCAAAGCCTTCGGGCTTGATGCCGAACACCGTTTCGGCGTCCTCCTCGTTGCCCAAAATCACGTCGCAGCCCTCCACCAGCGCAGGCATAACCTCAGAGGCCGCTTTGCCGTACTTCCACAGGTTCTTGCGGAAGTTGAGGTCGGTAGATACAGGCACGCCCAGCTTGTTGGCAGCCTTGATAGCCTCCAGGCAGGCCTCGGCAGCGCCCTGCGACAGGGCGGGGGTGATGCCCGTCCAGTGGAACCAGTCGGCGCCCTTCAGCACCTCCTCCCAGCTAATCATGCCCGGCTTTATGTCGGCAATGGACGAGTGCGCCCTGTCGTACACCACCTTGCTGGGGCGGGCAACGGCGCCGTTTTCGAGGAAGTAGATGCCCAGCCGCTCGCCGCCGTAGATAGCGTGCGAGGTTTTTACGCCGTGCTTGTGCAGGTTCTTCAGGCAGGCGTCGGCGATGTCGTTCTTGGGCAGGCGGGTTACAAACTCTGCCTCCACGCCGTAGTTGGCCAGCGACACGGCCACGTTAGCCTCGCCGCCGCCAAAGGTGGCCGTAAGCTCCGTGGCTTGGCTGAAGCGCAGGTAGCCCGGCGTGGCCAGCCGCAGCATGATCTCCCCAAATGTGATAACTTTTTTGCTCATAGTGTTTTTCTGTTTTGTACGTTTAACGGTTTTCAGGCTGCCAAGATAGCGCTAAAATTTGAAATAACGCTTGGCGTTGTTAAAAGAAATATCCTCCACCAGCTGCCCCAAAAACGGCAGCTCGCTTTCGGGCAGCTCGCCGCGCTCCACGTCGCGGCCAATGAGGTTGCAGAGCACGCGGCGGAAGTACTCGTGGCGCGGGTAGCTCAAGAAGCTGCGCGAATCGGTAAGCATCCCCACAAAGCGGCTAAGCAGCCCCAGCACGGAGAGGGAGTTGAGCTGCGCCTCGATGCCTACCTTTTGGTCGAGGAACCACCAGCCCGAGCCGAGCTGCATTTTACCGGCCACGGAGCCATCCTGATAGTTGCCAATCATGGTGGCGATAAGGTCGTTATCGCGCGGGTTGAGGTTGTAGAGCACGGTTTTGGCCAGCTTGTTCTCGGCGTCGAGGCGGTCGAGGAGCTTGGCCAGCGGCTTGGCTACGGTGAAGTCGCCAATAGAGTCGAAGCCCGTGTCGGGGCCAAGCTGCCGGAACAGGCGGGTGTTGTTGTTGCGAATGGCGCCGTAGTGGAGCTGCTGCGCCCAGCCCTTCTCCCAGTCCATGATGGCCAGCTCAAACAGCATGGCCGACTTGAACCTCAGCACCTCCTCGTTGCTCAGCGCGGCGCCGCCGTACACCTTGCTGAATATAGCGTCGATGTCCGCCTGCGTGTAGTCGGCAGCGTAAAACTCCTCTATGCCGTGGTCGCTGAGGCAGCAGCCCGCCTCGGCGAAAAAGTCGTGCCGCTTGCGCAGCGCCGCCATCAGGTCGGCGTGCTTGCCAATGGCGAGGCCGGAGGCCTGCGAAAGCTTCTCCACGTAGGCGCGAAAGTCAGCGGGCGACTCCACGGCCATCGCCTTGTCCGGGCGCCACGTGGGCAGCACCTTGATGTCAAACCCCTCCTTCTTCAGCGCGAGGTGGTACTCCAGCGAGTCAACGGGGTCGTCGGTGGTGCACACGGTGTGCACGTTAAACTTCCTCATCAGCCCCCGCGCCGAGTACTCCGGCGTGCGCAGCTTGGCGGTGCACTCGTCAAAAATTTCGCGGGCGCTCTGGGGGTTCAGGAGCTTATCCACCCCAAAAACGCGCTGAAGCTCGAGGTGCGTCCAGTGGTAAAGGGGGTTGCGCACGGTGTAGGGCACCGTCTCCGCCCACTTTTCAAACTTCTCCCAGTAGGAGGTATCCTTGCCCGTGCAAAAGCGCTCGTCCACGCCGTTCGTGCGCATCGCGCGCCACTTGTAGTGGTCGCCCTCCAGCCAAATTTGCCCCAAGCTGTCAAACTTCCTGTCCTTCGCAATGTGCTCCGGGTTGAGGTGGCAGTGGTAGTCAATAATCGGCATCTTCGCCGCGTGGCTGTGGTACAGCTGCTCGGCGGCCTTGCCCTCAAGCAAAAAGTTCTTGTCCAAAAAATTTTTCATACCTTAGATAGTGTTGTGTTTAGCCGTTAAATATGCTCTTGCTCTGCCTGTGTGTGCGCACACGAAGTTACGCTTTTTTTTAGAAACAGCAACAGCGCCGCAAATATTTTTCAAAATAAAAAAATCCCCCCTGCGGTAGCACATTAAAAAAATGTGCTACCTTTGCCTTCGATTTAAAAACAACACTATTTTACTCGTAAAGAAATGGTAGCGCTACTATCCACGGCAAGCACGCCTGCTATCGGCAGGCTCCGCGTCTGCACCCCAAAGCTTGGGATACGGATGCGGACTTTACGGATACCTGCCCAAAAGTTCAGGATACGGCTACGGACTTTCGGGATACGTATCCCAAGCTTTGGAATACGGCTACTGACTTTTGGGATACGTATCCCAAGCTTTGGAATGCGGCTACGGATTTTGCGGATACCTACCCCTAATTTCGGGATACAAAGCGCAGAGCTTCAAATCAGGCAATCCTTGCTCACCATTCGTAGCCGTATTTTTTAACCCGCTCCCCTAAAAAGGAGCATAGACAGCCACATTACTATGGGAAAAGATTTTATTCCAAGGAGCACCGCTCGGTTTACCGAGTACATCAAAGTCGCCTTCAAAAAGGCGCAGGACAACGCCGAGGCCTACGGCGTTGACTTTGCCAAGGTGGAGGCGGTGGCGCCGGCCTACAACCGCTTTGTTGCCGCCGAGGCGCAGGCGGCCAACCCCGACACGGCCACCACCGGGCACCGCCGCGAGCGCGACGAGGCGCGGAGGGCGCTGGAGCCGGCGTGGCGCAAGTTTCTCAACGCCCACATCCGCTACAACGAGAGGGTGTCCGCCGCCGACCTTGAGGTGTTCGGCATCAAGCGCAGCGACGGCGCGCGCACCCCCGCCGGCGTGCCCGACGCCATCCCGCTGGTAGCGCTCACGCGCGTGGGCGCGTTCCGCTTCGAGGCGCACGTGCTCGACAGCGCCACGGGCAAAACCAAAAACCCGCTGCACGCCGCCGGCAGCAACCTCTACGTGGCCATTACGGACCTTGACAAGGAGCCGGGGCGCGAGGACGAATTCCACAAGCGCGACTTTGCCTCGGGCAACAAGCACGTGCTGGAGTTTGCCCGCGAGCAGAAGGGCAAGCAGGCCAACGTGTACGCCCGCTACTCCAACGCGCACGGCAAGGAGGGGCCCGAAGGGGCAACGGAGGTGGTGGTGATAAGCTAGGCATTTATGTATCATTTTATTTATTTTAAGCTATCTTT
>JAITMY010000003.1 GCA_031290755.1 Prevotellaceae bacterium | reverse complement strand
TTTACGGCTCGTACCCCGACATTTTGTACCGCACGGAAGACGTTAAGGAGCTGCTGCTGGGGCTTACCGATAGCTACCTGTTCAAGGATATTTTGGCAATGCAGGAAGTGCGCAAGCCTGAGCAGCTGAACAAGCTGCTGGTTGCCTTGGCGCTACAGGTGGGCAGCGAGGTCTCGTACAACGAGGTGGCGCAGGCCATACAATCCGATACCAAAACGGTGGAGCGCTACATTAGCCTGCTTGAGCAGTGCTTTGTCATCTTTCGGCTCAGCGGCTTAAATCGCAACCTGCGCACGGAGCTAAAAAAGGGCAAGAAGTTTTACTTTTACGACAACGGCATCCGCAATGCGATTCTGCAAAATTTTGCCCCGCTCAGCCTTCGTCAGGATGCGGGTGCGCTGTGGGAAAACTTTTTCGTTGCCGAGCGGCTCAAGTTCAACTTGTACAACCGCCGCTTTGTCAAATCGTACTTTTGGCGCACGCAGCAGCAGCAAGAAATTGATTTGGTGGAGGAAATGGATGGCGCTTTTTACGCCTTTGAGCTCAAGTGGAACGAAAATCGTAGGGCTACTTTCCCTGAACCCTTTTTAGCGTCCTACCAGCCAAAGGCTACGCATGTTGTTTCCCCAAAAAACCACATCGACTTTTTGCGCTAACGCGCTAAAACCCTGCATCAAGCCTCCGTGCCACCCCGTCGGCCTCAAGGTCGCGGCGGAGGTTGTCGTAGAGCACCTGCACGGTTATGCCTACCTTGTAGCCGCCGCCCTTGAGCTTCAGGCAATCCTCGCCGCTGGGGGTGGCGTCGGAGGTGAGGTTCACGTACTTCAGGTACTTGCCGCCGTCCACAAAGAAGGTGGCGACGTAGCCGGCGTGCACCTCCTCGGCGTTGGGGGTGGTGCAGATGGCGGGCGTGGGCGCCGCGCCGTTGGCGCCCGGAAGCCCACGGAAAATGCAGGCGGCCACCGCGTTCTTCCGCGCCTCGATGATGGCGGCGGGCACCTTTTTGGCGTAGCCGTACACCTTAAACACCTTCGTGCCGTCCTGCCCCACCCCCAGCACGAGCACCTCGTAGCTGTAGCTGCTACTCAAAAAGGCCTTTTGCTCCTTGCTTGTCGCGCCTGCGCCCACCACGGCCAGCATAGGCAGCGCCGCCAGTAAAAATCTCTTCCTCATCGTTACCATTGTTTTTAGCTTTATAAGTTCAACGTTCAAAAACTCTCCCTAAAAGTTCACCCTGATGCCCGCGAAGGCCGACAGGCCGCTGCCGCTGCGCCCCTTAAAGGCCTCGTCGTAGCGGCGGAGCAAAAGGCTGCTGCACTCGCCGTCCTCCTTGCCGTTGTAGGCCGGGGCAGCGTAGGCCGTGGCCGCCGCGCCCCCCACCAATTGTAGCGGGTAGTAGAGGTTGATGGCCAAGTTCAGCCCCGCCCTGACGTAAACAGTGCGCAGCGGGATGTCCGCCACCTCGGCGTACTCCCACCCCACCCCCACGTAGGGCGAGAGCGAAAAGTTGCGCCAAAAGTAGAAGCCCTTCCCCAGCCCCACCCCCACGCGCGAAAACGAGTAGCTGGCGAGGCTGCCGTCGTCGGTTTCCTTCGCTACGAGGCTGCCCTTGGCGTAGGAGGCCACCTCCAGCTCGCCCTCTACGTAAACGTACAGCCCCGGCCACACGCCTAAGCTGAGCGCCTTGTTGGTGAGCAGCTCCACGCGCAGCGTGCCCGTCAGCGCACGGCTGGCCTCCGCGGGCAGGCTAAGCCCGCCGCCCAGCAGAAGCCCCATCCCCGCATCGTTGCGCTGCTCCAGCGTCATGCCCTTATCCACCCTGCCGCCCGCAACTTGGTAAAAGCGGCTGGCGGCGCTCTGGCCGGTGGCCGCCGTGCGGTTGTCCGCCACGCCGCTGCCCACGCGCACCACCGCCTTGCGCACCGCGCGGACTTTCCCCTCGCTGTCCTGCTCGTACTCCAGCACGTTGTAGCGCTGGTCGGTCTTCAGCCCCTCCTTCTTCCCTACCTTGGCGCGAATGGGGCTAAGCTCCCACACACCGGCGAGCACCTTGAACGCGGGCAGCTTGCCCTCCAAGCTGCTCAGCGCGTCGCCGTAGCCCTTGCGCACCAACTCCTCCAGCAGCGCCTCCTTAGAGGACACGCCCATTGTGAGGCTCACGAGGTCGCCCAGCGCCCCGCCGCTCTTTTGCGGCCTGCGCCCCGGCATGAGGGCGCTGCGGCTCACGCTCACGGTGGCTTGCAGCGCAAAGTCCAGCGCAAAGGGCAGCTGGTCAAACCGCCTGCGCTTCTCGGCCACGAGCTCCGGCGCGTCCTCCTCGTCCACCCAAGCCTCGTAAAGCCGCCCCTCAAGGTCGCCGTCGTAGCGCAGCTTGAACACGGTGGCGCACACCTCCGCCCGCCACGAGTGCACGCCCGACTCGGCGGAGGCCGAGTAGTCCACGCTGCCGTAGTCGAGCGCCACCACGTAGGTCTGGTGGATGAGCTGCCGGCCCAAGTCCCTCAGCGCTTCGGCGCCGCGCTTTGTGGCGCTGGCCATCAGGAAGGCCTCGTCGGTGGCGTTGAGCTCGCCGCGGCGGTGTATCAGCGCCATGCTCAGGCGCCCGTCGGGGGTGCGGCTGTACCACGCGGCGAGCTCGCGCTTGGCCACGCCCTGCCGCGCGAGCTCCGCCTGCACCGCCTGCCACGTCGTGGGCGAGGCCCCGCGGCGCGACAGCTGCGGCAGCGCGAGGCGCGCAAGGCCCAGGTCGTTGCGGTAGAACTTATCCTCCGCCGGAATTTTCGCAAACGCCGCCCCCACCGGCGCATCGTAGGTATCGCCGTGGTCGAGCAGCACAAAGTTCACCGTCGGCCTGCTGTAGGCCGCTGACTGCGCCATGAGGCCGCCTGCCGCTGGCAGCAGGGCGGCCAGCAGCAGGCTTAGCGCTATTATGGAGGGTACGGCAGCACGCATG
>JAITMY010000157.1 GCA_031290755.1 Prevotellaceae bacterium | reverse complement strand
CGAGGGTTGCCAGCGCCAGCAGGTAGAGCTGCGCTGTGGTTACGTTGCCAAGGTTGCCCATTGTCCACAGCACGTAGGCTTTGAGCGAGCTGTCTTTGCTGAAGTATTGCAGGGCGCTGATGATGGCTGCCGTTGCGCTGCCCACCATCACGCCCAAAATCAGCATGGCCATGATGTCGCGAACGCGGGCGGCCACCACCAGCATGATGAGCATCACCGCCGCGGCGCCTGCGCAGGCGGCCAGCGCGTAGCCCATGCCGGAGAGCAGCGCCCCCAGCGCCGTTGCCCCCCACAGCGAGCAGCCCATGATAAACAGCGCAACGCCCAGCCCCGCGCCGGCGCTGATGCCTAAAATGTAGGGGTCGGCAAGCGGGTTGCGAAACACCGTTTGCATTTGCAGGCCGCTCACCGAAAGGGACATGCCAACCAGCGCGGCCACCAAGGCTTTCGGAAGCCGGTAGCTAAGGATGATGTGGGAAAAGTACGAATCCTCGCTGCCCGTCAGCGCACGCAGCACTGTAGCGGGGGAGATGAGCAGCGAGCCGAGCAGCACGTCGGCCAGCAGCAGCAGCGCCAGCAAGGCCGTTAGCGCTATGCACACCGCTACCACTTTTTTACTACGGGGCTGCATCACAAGGGGGAGCTACTTTCTGGCCTGCCGCTGCATTTGCTGCTGCTTGCGGGCTACCTCTTCCAGCTTCGATTGGAAGCGCGATTTTTTTACGGGCTTCTTGCTGTTCTCCTTCATTTGCGCGTGCAGCTTGGCCTCGTTCACCATGCGGCGCGAGATGAAGTTTTGCCCGATGGTAATCAGGTTGGAGAGGCAGTAGTAGTAGCTCAGCCCGGAGGCGTAGTTGTTAAACCAAAACAGCATCATAATCGGCATGAGGTACAGCGTCATGAACTTCATGCCGGGCATCCCCGTGTCTGGCGTTTGCGCCATGCTCATGCGCGACGAAAGGTAGAGCGCCACTGCCATCAGCAGGGTAAACATGCTGATGTGGTCGCCGTAAAACGGTATGGTGAACGGCAGGTTGAGTATGGAGTCGAAGCCCGACAGGTCGTCGGCCCACAGGAACGATTGCTGGCGCAGCTCGATGGAGGCGGGGAAGAACCTGAACATCGCAATCAAAATGGGGAACTGTATGAAGATGGGCAGGCAGCCTCCCAGCGGGCTTGCGCCGGCCTTTTTGTAGAGCGCCATTGTTTCCTGCTGCTTCTTCATGGCATCCTCTTTTTTGGGATACTTCGCCGAGATCTTATCCACATCGGGCTTCAGCACGCGCATTTTCGCCGACGAGGTGTAGGATTTGAACGTGAGCGGGAAGAGCACTATTTTTATGATAATGGTAAGGATAAGGATAATCAGCCCGTAGCTTGCAATGTACTTGCCCAAGAAGTCAAAAATCGGAATCACAACCCACTTGTTTATCCAGCCGATAATCCACCAGCCCAGCGGCACCAGCTGCTGGAAGTTGCTGTTGTACGATTTCAGGGTGCTGTAGTGGTTGGGGACGAAGTAAAACGCCAGCGATATGTTTTGGTCGCGCTGGGGCGCCACCGGCACCTGAATGTTGGCCATGTAGCGCTTGAGCAGGCGCTCGGCGTTGCCCTCCTTGTAGGTTTGGTAGGAGATGCGTGCACCGTGAAAGTTCTCGCCTTTGGCTGCTAAGATGGAGGAAAAAAACTGCTGCTTGAACGCAACCCACGACACGCGGGTTTTCACGTCTTCGTCCTTGCCGGTGGTGCTCTGCCCTAAGTCCTCGATGCCGGTTTCGCCCGGATAGCTGTACGCTATGGTGCTGTAGTTGTTTTCGTTTTCAAACGCTTTTTCCTGCTGGAAGGCGTTGTACGACCACAGCAAGTCGGCGTTCACTATGTTCTGCAAGCCCACAGTCCGCAGGTTGAAATCGACCACATACGAGCCGTTGCGCAGCGTATATTCGTAGTCCACAAATTGGCCTTCGCTCACCTGCAAGCGTAGCCGGAAGGTGTAGGCGGTGTCGGTTTTCGCCAGCTTGTACGAGGTGGCGGGGGTTTGCGGCGTAAAGTAAAACTCGGCGGTTTCAAAGTTAGCGCTGTTGTTGGTGTAGAAGTTGAACGAAAAGTCGTTCCCATCCCCCTCAAACAGCACCAGCGGGTGGCCGTTGTAGGCGTGGTACTTCTTGAGCTCCACCGAGTGCACGCGCCCTCCTTTATTTGTCAGCGTTACGGCAATCAGGTCGTTTTCGATGGTGTAAAGCTGCTGCTCACCCTGCGATGCCTGCGCCAGCGAAGCGTTGATGTACGATTTTGCTTGCGGCTCCACCGCAGCGTTTACGGCTGGAGCTGCCACCTGCTGCACGTTTTCGGCAACCATGTTTGCCACGGCGATGGAGTCAAGGCGGTGCTTTTCGACCGCCACCTTTTCCGATTGCTTCGAGTTGTAGTAGCTAAATCCTATGAAAATGGCGCCGATAACAAGTATGGCGTAGAGGGTGTTTTTATCCATGTCGTAGTTGTATTTTTTCTATGCTTTTTTATCACTATTATCGGCCAGCTGCTTTATTTTTTCCTGCACTGCCTTTGCCTCTTGGCGTGCCTGCTCTATGTTCGCGTTGATGTCCTGAATGATTTTCTCGGCGTTTTTCGACCTTGCGAAAAAGTTAATGTTGTTGTCCCAAAGCTTAATGTCGGCCTCCAAGCGCTTGAGCTGCTGCGTAAGCCGCTCAAGCTCCTGCGACATGTGGCGCCTGTCGCCACCCTCCGGCGCCGAGGCAATGCGCACCTTGAAGCTCGTATGCTGGCGGTCGGCGCCGCTCACGTGCAGCCCCTCGAACAGCGCATCAATGGCCACGCGGTAGTCTTGCTGTAGGTTGTCTTTTTGCTTCATCGGCACGAAGCCTATCTCTGTCCACCGCTGCTGAAACTCCTTAATAGCCGCTAAGCTGTCTTTAGGGTTACTGCCGGGCACGTAGCTTTTTATTTCGGCTATCAGCTCTGCTTTCTTCTTTGAGTTTTCGTCGTAGCGGGCATCCTGCGTGGCGAAGTGCTCTTTTTTGCGGTCGAAAAATTTGTTGCAGGCTGCGCGAAAACGCCTCCATGCGATGTCCGATTGCCGGTGCTGCGACACGGCGCCGATGGTTTTCCACTGCGCTTGCAGCTGCACCAGCTCGTCGGTAGCTTTCCGCCAGTCGCTGCTGTCGGAAAGCAGCTCGGCCTGAGCGCACAAGTCCAGCTTCTGTTGCAGGTTGCGATGCGACGCCGTCTTTTGCTCGTCGAAAAAGCTGCTGCGGTTGTCGAAAAACGCGCTACACGCCGAGCGGAAGCGGTGAAACACCTTGTTGCTCTCCTTGCGGGGCGCGGCGCCAATGGCCTTCCACATCCGTTGCAGGTCGAGCAGCTGCTGCGTTTTGTCTCCCCACTCTTTGGCGTGCTCAACGGGCGCGGCCAGCAGCTCCTCTGCCTTTTCGCACAGCACCAGCTTCATCTCCAAGTTCCTTTGCTGCTCAACTTTTTGCAGCTCGTAGTAGTCCTGATACTTCTTGTTTACCTGCGTGGTGGCGTTTTTAAACCGCTCCCACAGCGGCTCCCGAAACTCCACCGCCACGGGGCCTATGTCCCGCCACTGCTCGTGAAACTTTTGCAGCTCCCGAAAGGCCTTAACCACATTGTCCTCCAGCAGCAGCTCTTCGGTTTTCTCGCACAGCAGCTGCTTCAGCTCGAAGTTCTTTTTGAAGTCAAGCTCGCGCAGCTCCTTGTTTATCTTCACCACGTCGTAGAACTTCTCTACGTTGTAGCTATACACCTCCCACACCTCCTTCTGCTTGGGCTGCGGCGCCGGGCCTATGGCGTGCCAGCGCGACTGTATCTGCTTGAAGTCGTTGAACACCTTATTGAAGTCGTCCTGCCGATCCAGCAGCTGCTTGAGGGCTTCTATGAGGGACAGCTTTTGCTTCAGGTTCTCCTCCCGCTCTTTTTCCTGCTGGGCGGCCAGCTCGCTGCGCATCTTTTTGTACTTCGCCAGCAGCTCCTTCAGCCTTACCTCCAAGCTGTCTTCGGGCATGGCAAAGTCGGCGGTGCTGCCGCCCTGGTGCACGAACTCACGGCGCTGCGCCTCCCGCTTCTGCGCAAGCTTGACAAAGAACGCCGCCTTGATGGCCTCCACCTCGCCCTTGAACTCCTGCGCAGGCTTTTCCTCCAGCAGCTTGGCCAGCGCTTGGAGCAGCGCCTCGCGGTCTAAGCCGCTGTAGGCGCCATCGGGCTTTGCCGGCTCCGCAAGCGGCTCCGCGGCAGCCCCTTCTTCAGGCTCCGCAAGCGCCTCCTCCGCGCCCTCCTCCTCCGGCTCGGCCATTTGCAGCTCGTCCAGCAGGGCCGCCGATTGGGCTTCTGCGTCCTCCGCGCTTTCCTCGGGCGCTGCCGCCGGCTCCTGCTGAGGCTCCGCGCTTTCCTCGGGCGCTGCCGCCGGCGCCTGCTGAGGCTCCGCGGCGGCTTCGCTCATTTCAATTTCTTTAGTCTGAATGTCTTGCTCTGTCATAGCTTAAATACCTACTTGTTTTTATGGCCAATAAAAGATGCGAATATAGCTTTTTTATTGATTTATACGAAAAATGTTTACCTTCGTGGCGAAAATTTGTTTCTCAGCAGCGGGGGGAACCTCCTCGGCGCTGCTGCACGTTCAATCGGTAAGGCGCTCTATCGCTGCCTCGCTAAGAGGGAGAGGAAAGTCCGGGCAAGGCAGAGCACCACGCTACCTAACGGGTAGATGCTCGTAAGGGCATGAGCCGCGTAACAGAAAACAACCGCCGGCCAGCTGGCCGGTAAGGGTGAAAAGGTGGGGTAAGAGCCTACCGCGGCAGTGGCAACACGCGCCGGCAGTACGCACCGTGGCTTGCAAGACCAAATACACCAGCGCTACAGGGTGGCTCGCCCGATGCTGGGGGGTAGGTTGCTGGAGCGCTGCGGCAACGCAGCGCGTAGATAAATGATGGGGCACGACAGAACCCGGCTTACAGCCTTACCGATTTTTTTTTCGCTACGCTCCTCCCGACATATTCTTCACGAAGGCCATAAACAGCGGGTGCGGGTTGAGCACCGTGCTCTGAAACTCAGGGTGAAACTGCGAGGCGATGAAAAAGCGGTGCCTCGGCAGCTCGATAATTTCCACCAGGCCCGTTTGCTCGTTCACGCCCGAGGCCAGCATCCCGGCCTTCTCCTCCAGCTCCGGCAGGTAGGCGTTGTTCAGCTCGTAGCGGTGCCGGTGGCGCTCGGTGGTTTCCGCCTGGCCGTAGATGCGGTGCGCCAGCGTGCCCTCCTTGAGGCGGCACTTGTAGGCGCCAAGCCGCATGGTGCCCCCAAGGTTGGTGATGTGCTTCTGGTTCTCCATGATGTCAATAACCTTGTGCGGCGTGCTGGGGTTAATCTCAGAGGAGTGGGCGTCCTTGTAGCCCAGCACGTGCCGCGCCAGCTCTACCACGGCGCACTGCATCCCGAGGCAAATGCCCAAAAACGGCACGTTGTGCGTGCGGGCGTACGCCGCCGCGGTAATCTTACCCTCGATGCCCCGCTCGCCAAACCCCGGCGCCACCAGAATGCCGTCCATATCCTTGAGCTGCGCGGCCACGTTCTGCTCGTCCACCTTTTCAGACTGGAAGAAGTGGATTTTTACCTCGCACTCGTTATACACCCCGGCGTGGTTCAGCGCCTCAAGGATGGACTTGTAGGCGTCGTGCAGCTCCACGTACTTGCCCACCAGCCCCACGCTTATCTTCCCCTTGGGGTGCTTGGACTTCTCCACGAAGCGCTTCCACGCCTCCATGTCAGCCTCCGGAGCGCCCTCGATGTTGAACTTTTTCAGCACCACCTCGTCCAGGCGCTCCCCCTGCATCATCAGCGGCACCTCGTAGATGGTGGGCACGTCTATGGACTGCATCACCGCCTTGGGGTCAACGTTGCAGAAAAGCGCGATTTTCTTGCGGAACTCCTCCGGCAGGTGCTTCTCCGTGCGCAGCACCAGCACGTCGGGCTGCACGCCGTTCTCCAGCAGCTGCTTCACCGAGTGCTGCGTGGGCTTCGACTTCAGCTCGCCGGCCACCCGGATGAAGGGCACCAGCGTGAGGTGGATGAACAGCACGTTGTCAGCCCCCAGCTCGTAGCGCAGCTGGCGCGCCGCCTCGATGTAGGGCAGCGACTCGATGTCGCCCACCGTGCCGCCAATTTCCGTAATCACAAAGTCGTGCTGCTGGCTGTAGCCCAGCAGCTGTATGCGGCGCTTAATCTCGTCGGTTAC
>JAITMY010000122.1 GCA_031290755.1 Prevotellaceae bacterium | reverse complement strand
CTTGCCCGACAGCCCTTCGGAAAGCCTTACGCCGCCTGTTGGTCGAACGTGTTGGCCAACTTTTCCTGAGCGTAAGATTTCGTAATGTGCAGCTCCTCTATCCGGTCATCTTCGGGCAGCTCGTACATGGCATCCATCAGCAGCTCCTCGCAAATTGCGCGTAGGCCACGTGCGCCGACTTTGTGCTTTATGGCCTCGTCCACAATGTAGTCGAGCACCTCCTCGTCGATGCTCAGCTTCACGTTGTCCAAGGCAAACAGCTTCACGTACTGCTTCACGATGGCGTTTTTAGGCTCGGTGAGAATTTGGCGCAAGGCCGTCTTGTCAAGCGATTCGAGGTGGGTAATCACGGGCAGGCGCCCTATGATTTCGGGTATCAAGCCAAACTGCCGCAAGTCGGTAGGGGTAACGTACTGCAACAGGTTGTTGCTGTTCACCCTGCTGCGCCGTTCGCCCGCGTTAAAGCCAATGGCGCTGACGTTCAGGCGGCGCGCAATGATTTTGTCAAGCCCCTCGAAAGCGCCTCCGGCAATGAACAGAATATCCTTCGTGTTGACGGGTATCATCTTCTGCTCCGGGTGCTTGCGGCCACCCTGCGGGGGTGCGTTGATGATGGAGCCTTCCAGCAGCTTGAGCAGCGCCTGCTGCACCCCCTCGCCCGACACGTCGCGCGTGATGGAGGGGTTGTCGCTTTTGCGCGAAACCTTGTCGATTTCATCAATGAAAACGATGCCCTTTTCGGCAGCGGCCACCTTGAAGTTGGCGTTTTGGAGCAGGCGCGTAATGATGCTCTCCACGTCTTCGCCCACGTAGCCCGCCTCGGTGAGCACCGTAGCATCAACGATGGCAAAGGGCACGTCCAACATGCGGGCAATGGTGTTCGCGAGCAGGGTTTTCCCCGTGCCGGTTTCGCCCAGCATGATAATGTTGGACTTCTCCAGCTCGACGTCCTCCTTCGACACATTATTCTGCGCTATGCGCTTGTAGTGGTTGTACACCGCCACGGCAAGGCGCTTCTTGGCGTCGTGCTGCCCAATGACGTACTGGTCGAGGAAGCCTTTTATCTTGTAGGGTTTCGGCACCTCCAGCGCCTTTACGTCAAAGGCAGGGCGCTTCGCTTCTTCAGGGTCGGCGCCGTGCAGCGCTTCATGCGCACGCTGCACGCACGCGCCACAAATGACTGCGTGGCTGCTGCTGCGAAGGAAAAGGTCGCTGCCGGACAGGCGGCTGCCGCAAAAAGAGCAATACTGTTGTGAGGACATATTTACTTTACGCTTAAAATATCGTTATCGCCATGTGAGCTGCAAAGGGAGCGCTGCTGCCCTAAGACTTCTTGGCTTTTTTAGTCAGAATGCTATCCACCATGCCGTACTCCTTCGCTTCGTTGGCATTCATCCAGTAGTCGCGGTCGCAGTCTTTCTCCACCAGCTCCGCCGATTTTCCCGAGTGATGCGCAATAATGGCGTAAAGCTCGTGCTTGAGCTTCACAATTTCGCGGGCGGCAATTTCTATGTCGGAGGCCGGCCCCTCGGCGCCGCCTAAGGGCTGGTGAATCATCACGCGGGAGTGCGGGAGCGCCATGCGCTTGCCTGCGGCGCCGGCGCACAGCAGCACCGACCCCATCGAGGCGGCCATGCCGGTGCATATCGTGCTCACGTCGGAGCTGATGAGCTGCATGGTGTCGTAGATGCCCAAGCCCGACGACACCACGCCGCCGGGCGTGTTGAGGTACAGGCTGATGTCCTTGCCCGCATCGTTGTTGGAGTCGAGGAAGAGCAGCTGCGCCTGAATGATGTTGGCCACGTCATCGTCAATGGGAACGCCCAAAAACACGATGCGCTCCATCATAAGGCGCGAAAAAACGTCCATGCTGGCCACGTTGAGCTGCCGCTCCTCAATGATGGTGGGGTTAATGTAGCCGTCGTAGGCGTGGCCATAGCGGTGCACAGACATGCTGCTGATGCCCTTGTGCTTCACCGCATACTTTGTAAATTCGTTCATCTGATTTCAGCTGTTTTTTAAGGTTACTATTCGGCTGCTTCAAAGAGCTTGTTAAACTCCTCTACGCTCACCTTTTTTTCTTGGATGCTGACCACGCTGCGGATGTAGCCCACTACTTTGCCCTCGGTGGCCTGCGCGGTGAGCCGCTTGCGCTCTTCGGGGCGCTCAAGCATACGCTGCGCAAAGCCGCTCAGGTTTTCATCCGCCAAGTTATGCAGCCCGTAGGCGGCCAGCTGCTGCGCGGCGGCCTTTTTTGCCAGCTCCGCCAGCTCGCTTTCCTCCACCTGCAAGCCCTGCTGCTCCAGCAGCTGCCCCTCAATGAGCTGCCACCGCACGCCCCTTGCAAAGGAGGGGAACTCGGCCTCCACCTGCTCTGGCGTTAGCTGCTTGTCCTCGGACGATTGCAGCAGGAAGCGCTTCAAAAAGGCTTCGGGAAGCTCCGGGTGAAACTTTTTAAGCAGCGCGTTGCGGGCGTCAACGCCAAAGCGATAGTCGCTATCGGCGGCATACTGGCTGCGCATTTCGGCCTCCACCTTGGCCTCAAACTCTCCCTCGGAGGCCACGGCGCCTTCGCCGTAAACCTTGTCGAAAAACTCTTGGTTCAGCTCGGCAGGCAGCTGGCGCCGCACCTGCTTGACGGTAAACGTAAACATCGGGGCAATGGTGGGCAGCGCCTCCTTAGCTACGTTGAGGAACGCCGCGCAGTCGGTGTCGTTGATGAGCACCTTGCGCACGTCCAGCGCCACAACGCTGCCTACGCCAAGCCCCATCAGCTTTTGCTGCTCATCCTTGGGGATTACCTTCAGCGAGAGCATGGCGCCTTCGACCGAGTGGCCGCCCTCGCCGCTCTGTGACAGGTCAACGACCACAAGGTCGTCCTCGCCGATAGCCTCCACGTCCGTCAGGTTGCCAAAGTAGCGCCGGTAGTGCTCCACGCGCTTTTGCTTTTCCTCCGCCGCAACGGCGATAGTGTAGTACGGCACCTTGATGCTCTTGTCCACCTTTACGGCCATTTCGGGCGCCAAGCCAACGTCGTACCGCTGCTCAAAGTCGCCCTGGGTGTCGAAGTCCAGCGGCTGGCTTTGCTCGTTGGGCAGCGGGTAGCCCAGCGTGCGCAGCGCGTTGTCCTTGATGTAGCCCTCCAGCGCTTCCGTGATCTGCTTAAAGACCTCGTCCACGAGCACCTGCTTGCCGTAGATTTTTTGCACCATTCCCATAGGCACCATGCCCGGACGGAAGCCCGGCACCTGCACCTTGCGGCGGTGCTCGCGAAGCGCAGAGGCCACCTTTGCCTCGTAGTCGGCCTTTTCAATTCTCACGGTCAGCACCGCGTTTAGCGCGTCGGTGCTCTCTTTTGATACGTTCATCGTTTCCGGTTGATTGGGTTAATGTTTCCTGCGGGCGGTAGCCCACGCCGCTATTTTACGTAAACGTTCAGGATTTCGCCTACGTAGAAGGTGTGAAAATCCTGCTCGGGGTAAATCTTCGCAGGGATGCTTGAGTCAACAAAGGCCTCCGCCTTGAGCGGGTCGGCGTAGAGCTTGCGGCACTCGATAATCATGTAGGCCTCCTCAAAGCCCACGCTGCCCGCGGGGGTGGCAATGGGCGTAAGCCCGGCCTCCTTCACCTTGTCGCCGTCGCGCCCCGACTTGGTGCCGCAGATGTTCAGGGCGTTGCGGTAGTTCTCCTTGAAGAACGAGAGGGTAAACGTGCCCTCGCGGTCAACAAACTCTTTGGTGTAGCGCTGCGGGCGGATGTACATCGTGGCCACATTTTTGTTCCACAGGTGCCCCAGCTGCCCCCAGCTGGCGGTCATGGTGTTGTACGAGCTGAGGTTGCCTGCTGTAATCAGCATCCATCCTTGCCCAATCAGGCGCGGGGCGCTGTTTTGCACCTGCTCAATAGGGGTAACGCGGTAGTTTTTCATGGCTGTTTGCTCGTTTTTAGCGCCTCCGCAGCCCGCCAAGGCCGCCAGCGCAATGATTGGAATAAATTTTCTCATAGCTATTTGTCGTTTTTTTATAGTTTATATTTTCTGCAAAGTAAGCACAAATTTTCCAATTACCAAAAAACCGCGGAAAAGGCTAACATTGTTGGCGGATTTCTGCTTCGCTCAGCCCTGTCGTAGCTGCGCCTCTCGGCGTCCGAGTCGAACAGCAGCTGCTGCCGCTTGCTGAGCCGCAGCAGCCGCTTCAGCGCGTAGTCAAACGACAGCACGTTGCGCACGCGGACTGGGGTTGCTTTTGTTTCCATAACAATAGTTCTTTGTGAATAAATTACGCCGCAAAGGTAATACTTTTTTCAAAAGCACCAAACAAACACCGCAAGCCCTCGCGAGCTTGCGGTGTCCTTTGTGGGCTTTGCCCCGTGCCCTACACAGAAAAA
>JAITMY010000099.1 GCA_031290755.1 Prevotellaceae bacterium | reverse complement strand
TGAGCATTTCGTCGGCCTCGTCGAGGATGAACCAGCGGATGGAGCCGAGCTGGAGGCTTCCGCGCGAGATGTGGTCGATGATGCGCCCCGGGGTGCCCACCACGATGTCCACGCCTTTTTTGAGGCGGCGCAGCTGCTCGCTCATGGAGGCGCCGCCGTAGATGGTGGCGATGCTAA
Source organism: Prevotellaceae bacterium (assembly GCA_031290755.1). GTDB lineage: Bacteria > Bacteroidota > Bacteroidia > Bacteroidales > UBA932 > JAITMY01. Next base: position 4,139 of record JAITMY010000099.1, on the reverse strand, counting down.
GCTGGCGATCGCCCTTGAACGAAATAATTTCGTCGCTCACCTGCAAGGCCAGCTCGCGCGTGGGCGCCAGCACAAGGGCCTGCACCTTGCCGTTAGGCTCCAGCTGGTCCATGATAGGCAGGCCAAAGGCCGCCGTTTTGCCGGTGCCTGTTTGCGCCTGCGCGATGATGTCCTTGGTGCTGTTGAGCAGCACGGGGATGGCCAGCCGCTGAATGGGGCTGGGGGTTTCAAACCCCTTGGCCCGAATAGCGTTGAGCGAGGTTTCGCTCAAGCCTAAATCTTTAAAGTCAAACGACGCTTCTACTACCTGATCTTCCATATTTTCCATTGTTTTTTGTTTTAAATGGGGTTAAAAAAAGCCTTGCAAATTTGTTGCAAGGCCTGCTAATGCGGGTGGAAGATGGGGCTCGAACCCACGACCCTCAGATCCACAATCTGATGCTCTAACCAGCTGAGCTACGTCCACCATTTACAAATACGGCTGCGAAGGTAGATACAATTTCAATGAAAAGCAAATCTTTTTAATATATTATAGCATTCACTTACGGATTTTTCAGTACCTTCGCGGGGTAAAAATTATGGCAACACCACATATACTATGGCACTACTAAAGACCACCAGCCCTGCGTTTGGCGACCGCATTTTTGAGAAAGCTTGCAGCGCGGCCATCGCCACCGACTCGGCGATGACCGTGCGGGGCACGATTCACAAGACCCTTTTACTGCTGCTGCTGGCCGTGCTCGGCGCCAGCTACACGTGGCAGCTTTACGCCAGCGCCGTCAACCCCGGCGTGGTGGCGCCGTACATGGTAGGCGGCCTTGTCGGTGGGCTGATTTTTTCGCTCATCGCCATCTTCAGCCCCCGCCGGTCGGTGTGGGCGGCGCCGCTCTACGCCGTGTGCGAGGGGCTGTGCCTCGGTGCGCTGTCGGCCATATTCGACGCGCAGAGCCAAGGGATTGTGATGCAGGCCGTGGGGCTGACGTTCGCCGTGCTGTTCCTGATGCTGGCGCTGTACCGCACGGGGACAATCCGCGTAACCAGCAAGCTACGCAGCGGCGTGGTCGTTGCCACGGGCGCCATTGCGCTGTTTTACTTGGTGGCGTGGATTGCCAGCATGTTTACCCCCGTTTCGCTGCTGCGCGACGCCTCGCCGCTGAGCATCGGCATCAGCCTTGTTATCGTGGGCGTTGCGGCGTTCAACTTCCTGCTGGACTTCGACAACATCGAAAAAGGCGCAGCGGTGGCCGCCCCTAAGTATATGGAGTGGTACAGCGCCTTCGGCCTCATGCTCACGCTGGTGTGGCTGTACATCGAAATGCTCAACCTGCTTAGCAAGCTGAGCAGAAGGTAGCCCCCACGAATAAAAAAAAACGGCTACCTATTGTTTTTTACGCCATAAGTGCTACCTTTGTGCCTCGAAATTTTAATGCAACACTAAAATATTTACTTACGATGAAAAAAGGAATACATCCCGAAGGGTATCGCCCTGTAGCGTTCAAGGACTTGTCGGACGACAGCGTGTTTATCATGAAATCCACGGTGAACACGAGGGAAACCATCAGCGTGAACGGCGCAGACTACCCCCTGTACAAGGTCGAAATATCGAGCTCGTCGCACCCCTTCTACACGGGCAAGATGAAGCTGGTGGACACCGCAGGGCGCGTTGACAAGTTCATGAGCCGGTACAAGAACCACCGCCCCAACAGCGTGCTGGAATCATAGCCCTTTTGTAGCCACTCTCCCCCTATGCCGCAACCCGCCGACAACGGTGAGGGCAGCCTGCCTATGCTCCCCGACGGCAACGCCGCGGGCGCTCAGCAGGCAGACATCCCCACGACGCAGCCCCTGCTGGTGCTGCGCAACTCGGTGTTGTTCCCGGGCATCGTGATACCCATCAACATTAGCCGCGCCAAGTCGGTGCGGGCAGCGCGGGCCGCGTATGCCTCGGACAAAAACATCGTGGCGGTGATGCAGCACGACAGCAAGCAGGACGACCCCACGTTTGACGAGCTGCACAAGGTGGGCACGGCGGCGCACATCCTGCGCCTGCTCGAAATGCCCGACGGCTCCACAACCGTTATCCTGCAAGGGACACGGCGCATTGTGCTGGAGGAGCTGCTGTCGAGCGAGCCGTTTTTTACGGTGCGGGTAGCGCTGCTGGAGGACATTGCGCCCAAGGCCAGCAAGGACTACGACCTGCTGGCAGGCTCCATTCGCGACGTGGCGGTCAACATCATCAACCTCTCGCCCAACCTGCCCAACGAGGCGGGCTTTGCCATCAAGAACATCGACAACAAGCAGTTCCTCATCAACTACATCGCCACGAACACCGAGCTGAGCGGCGCCGAGAAGCAAACGCTGCTGGAGCACGATAAGTTCGAGGAGCGGGCTTCTGCCCTGCTACAGCTGCTCCTGCGCGAGCAGCAGGCGATGGCGCTGAAGTCCGAGCTACAGCAAAAGGTGCACGAGGGCATCAACCAGCACAACCGCGAATACTTCCTGCACGAGCAGCTGAAAGCGATACAGTCCGAGCTGGGGGGCAACCCCACGGAGCAGGCGGCGACAACGCTGCGCGAAAAAGCCAAGGGCAAAAAGTGGAGCGAGGAGGCCGGCAAGGTGTTCGAGCGCGAGCTGGGCAAGCTGGAGAAGATGCACCCGTACAGCGGGGAGTACCCCGTGCAGCTGAACTACTTGCAGGTGCTGACCGACCTGCCGTGGGGGGAGTGCACGGAGGACAAGATAGACCTGAACGAGGCGCAGAAGGCGCTTAACGAAGACCACTACGGCTTGGAGGAGGTGAAAGACCGCATTCTGGAGCACCTCGCCGTGATTAAGCTCAAGGGCAACAGCCTCAAGTCGCCCATCCTGTGCCTGTACGGCCCCCCCGGCGTGGGCAAAACCTCGCTGGGCAAGTCCGTGGCGCGGGCGCTGGGGCGCGAGTTCGGGCGCATTGCCCTCGGAGGGCTGCACGACGAGGCCGAAATCAGAGGGCACCGCAAAACCTACGTGGGCGCCATGCCCGGGCGCATCATCCAAACCATCCGGCGCTGCAAGTCGAGCAACCCCGTCATCATCCTCGACGAGGTGGACAAGGTGGGCAACGACTTCCGCGGCGACCCCTCCAGCGCCCTGCTTGAGGTGCTCGACCCGGAGCAAAACGCAGCCTTCTACGACAACTACCTTGAGCTGGACTACGACCTGTCGCACGTGCTGTTCATCACCACGGCCAACGGCATCGCCACCATTCACCCCGCGCTGCGCGACCGCATGGAGATGATCAGCGTGAGCGGCTACACCCCCGAGGAGAAGGTGGAGATAGTGAAGCGCCACCTGCTGCCCCGCCTGCTGGACGACCACGGCGTGAAGCCCGACCAGCTGCACATCCCCGACGAGCTGCTGTCGGCCATCATTGAGGACTACACCCGCGAGTCGGGCGTGCGCGGGGTGGAAAAGCAGCTGGCCAAAATCATCCGCCACACGGCGCGGGCTATCGCCTCGGAGCAGGCGCAGGCGCCCACGCTCACGCGCGAGGCGCTGCGCAAGGCGCTGGGAACGCCGAAGTTCACGCGCGACAAGGCGCTGGACACCTCCTTCACGGGCGTGGCCACCGGCCTTGCGTGGACAGTGAACGGGGGCGAAATTCTTTTCGTGGAGGCCAGCGTCAGCAAGGGCAAAGGCGCCATCGCCACCACCGGGCAGCTGGGCGACGTGATGAAGGAAAGCGCCATCATTGCGCTGGAGTACGTCCGCGCCCACGCCGAGCTGCTCGGCATCGACCCCAAGGCGTTCGAGAAGCACAACCTGCACGTGCACGTCCCCGAGGGCGCCATCCCCAAGGACGGCCCGTCGGCGGGCATCACCATGGTTACGGCCATCGCCTCGGTGTACGCGGGACGCAAGGTGCGGCGCGGGCTGGCCATGACCGGCGAGGCCACGTTGCGCGGCAAGGTGCTGCCCGTGGGCGGCATCAAGGAGAAGCTGCTGGCCGCCAAGCGCGCCGGCATCGCCGACCTCATCCTGCCCAGCGACAACAAAAAGGACGTGGACGAAATCAAGCAGGAGTACCTGCACGGCCTGCGCTTCACCTACGTGGACGACATTCAGGAGGTGCTCACGGCAGCGCTGGAGCAGCAGGGGAG
>JAITMY010000093.1 GCA_031290755.1 Prevotellaceae bacterium | reverse complement strand
GCAAGGACACCGTGTGCGACGGCGAGTCCATCACCCTGCTTGCCCAGCAGCCGCCCGGCGACCCCGCTACAGGGTACCGCTACGTATGGTACAAGAACGATGCGCTGACCGCCGTGGAGGGCAGCACGCTCGCCACCTCCGAGCTCGGGGTGGCGCGGTACAAGGCGGTGGCGGTGAGCAGCGAGGGCTGCGCGTCGGCCTTTAGCAACACCCGAACGGTGAGCGTGCAGCCTATCCCCGTGGCGGTCGTTGCCCCCGACAGGCTGGAGCTGTGCGACGGCGCAGAGGGTTTCCTACAGGCCTCGCCCATTGACCCCGCGCTTACCTATGTGTGGTACAAGAACGGAACCCTGATGGCGGGCAGCAGCCAAGACTACCTGCACGTGCTCTCCACCGGCGCCGCCACCGCCGACTACACCGACAGCTACCGCGTGGACATATCCAACGGCGTATGCTCCTCCTCCGGCAGCGCCCCCGTGGTGGTGCACGCCCGCCCCACCACCCCCGTGGTAAGCCCCGCCACGGCCAACGTGTGCGCGCTGGGCAACGTTACGCTCACGGCAACCGCGGCGGGGGCGCTCACCTTCGAGTGGTACAGGGCCGCGCTGGGCGCACCCACCTACGCCTTGGACACGCTCACCCACTTCTCCATCTACAGCAAGTACGGCCTCACCCTTGAGGATGCCGGCTCGTATGCTGTGGAGGCGGTTAGCTACTGGGGCTGCCGCTCGCCCCGCAGCGAAGCCGTGAGCGTGAACATTATGCCCGCGCCCCAGGCCTACTTCACCGGCACGCTGGCCTGCTCCAACGCCACCACCTTCAACGAGGTAGCGCCGCAGGGCGGGCAGTTCTTCGGCCCGGGGTGCAGCAACCCCGCCACCTTCAACCCCTCGGAGGCCGGCGCAGGCTCCTTCACCGTGGGCTACCTGTACACCTCCCCCAACGGCTGCACCGCCACCGCGTCCCAAACCCTGCGCGTTATCGAGCAGCCCGGCACCCCCGCCATCTACACCGACCAGCCCACGCAGGTGTGCGCGGGCAGCGCCGACGTAACCGTAACGCTGCGCACCACCGCGCTCAGCTCGACCTACAGCTACCAGTGGTACAAAGACGGCAACGCCCTGCCCGCCGCCACGGGCAGCACCTACACCGCGCAAAGCAGGGGCACCTACACGCTGCAAGTGGTCAACGAAGGGCGCTGCCCCGCCGTAGCGCCCAGCGCCGCCATCGCCATAGGCGAGTACCCGCCCACGCCCGCCCCCACGGTTGCCGCCGACGCCGCAGGCTTCTGCCCCGACGGCTCGGTGCTGCTCGCCGTGCAGCCCCCCACCAGCGGCATCTTCGAGTGGGCACGGCAAGACGGAGCGCTGATTACCCCCATCCCCAACGCCCTTGGCAGCACCTACGAGGCCTCGCACGTGGGCACCTACACCGCGCGGCTGCTCGACGGCTACGGCTGCTACACCCCCCACGGCAACGCGGTGGCCGTGGTGCAGCACCCCCTGCCCGCAAAGCCCGTCATCACCAGCTCGGCTACGCTCTACCACTTCGGGCTGAACTACACCCTGAGCCTCCAGCCCACCCTGGCCAACCTGCGCTACGAGTGGTTCAGGAACAGCATCAACACCGGCGTGGCCGACGCGCTCTACCCCATCTGGCGCCTCAAGGGCGAGGACGTGGCCAGCTACGACGTGCGCACCGTCAACGAGTACGGCTGCGAGGTGTGGTCAGACCGGTACACCATCAGCAACGCCTCCGAGCTGTTCTTCATCCCCAACGTATTTACCCCCAACGGCGACGGGGTGAACGACTACTTTGAAATCGTGGGGCTGAACGCCTTTGCCGACAACCGGCTACAGATACTCAACAAGGGCGGTAAGGTGATCTTCGCCGTCAGCAACTACCAGAACGACTGGGGCGGCGGCGGCTACCCCACCGACGTGTATTACTACGCCCTCGAGGTGATTGACGCCGGCGGCAACAGCACGGTGCACCGCGGGTTTGTTCACCTGAAGCGATAGCCGCGCCATGAAAGCCACCGCCAAGCGCCTCCTGCTCGCCTGCGCCCTTGCAGGGCTGCACGCCGCCCCGCTGGCGGCGCAGAGCGTGCCGCAGTACGGCCTCTACCTCTTTGGCAGCCCCGTGGTCAACCCCGCCTTCACCGGCAGCAAAGACCAGTGGTACGCCCGCATGTACTACGCCAACCACTGGGTGGCGCAGGGCACCCCCAGCTACGCCAACCTCACGCTCGACGGCAGCATCAACCGAAAGGTAAACCTCGGCCTCTACATCGCCAACGAGCGCATGGGGCTTACCAGCAACAGCAGCTTTGCCGCCTCCTACGCCTACCGCCTGCCCCTCGGAGAGCTGGCCGACATCAGCATGGGCATCTCGCTCGGCGGCATCTACAACGGCGTTGACTACAACGGCTTCTCCCCCGTGCTGCCGGACGACCCCGCGCTGAGAGGCCTCGACAACTCCCTCTACCCCCTCATAGGCGCGGGCGTGCTCTACGCCTCCAGCACGCTTCAGGCAGGCATCTCGCTGCGCAACATCAGCAGCAGCACCAGCACCCCCACCTTCATGCTGCTGCCCAAGGAGAACTGCAACGCCGTGCTCACCATTGCCAGCTTCATCCCCGCCACCGACAGGATAGACCTCTCGCCCTCGCTCATGTGGCAGGAAGACCTCATGTCGTCCTCGGTGTTCGACCTCACGATGTCCGTCGTGTACCGCTACGACTACCGCATTAGCGTCAGCTTCCGCGCCCAGCACCCCCTCTGGAAGCCCGCCACGCTGAGCAACCCCACGGCCTACGCCCTTGCCTTTGGCGGCGAGCTCTTCTACCGGCGCTTCACCATCAGCTACACCTTTGCCAACAACCTCAGCTCCCTCGTGTTTGGCTACTTCGGCGAGCACGAGGTGTCCCTGGGCTACTACTTCACCCACAAAACCGAGCGGGGGCGCATCTTCCACTTCAAGAAGCACACCTACTACTGCCCCGTGTGCGACCTGCAAAAGGCGCCGGACGAAGGCCTCTTCCCCAGCGCCAAGCGCCGCGGCGATGGCCTCCTCCCGCAAAAGAAAAAGTAGCGCAAGCGCGCCATTGTCCGCCACAAGAATGACATCGCCTGCGACAAACGTATTTTGGCGTCCACGCCGGGCACCTTGCTTATCAGGTACCTTGGCAGGTGGTAGTGCTTTTGGCTTAGCCGCGCTACTTTCCGCAGCCCTACCGGGTACTTGAGCAGCTGGGCAATCTCTCGCTTTTTTTCGGCGCGGGTATAGTCAGCGCTTTGGTACACCCGAATGGCCGTCATCACCGCTCTGATGTAGCCCTGCTGCACCATCTGCGCGTAGAGCTCGCTACCCTCGTACTGTGGCAGGTAGCCCCTCTTGATCTCCACAATCTCCTTCAATGTTTCTATGGCGCGGCGCGGAGGAGCATTGCAGCATCTCCACCTTGTCGTAAGGGATTCCTTCCGCTGATAGTACAGGTAGGTAACCGCGCTCAGCCAGCGGCACGAGCACGCCTTCAAAATCACCTGAAACGTAAAAAATACATCTTCCGACAGCTGATGTGGGATGCACCGTATCTTGTTTTTTCTCAAAAAATCTACGCTGTACAGCTTGTTCCAGGTGAAAATACTTATCCGTCTTTTTTCTAAATAGTAAGCCTTTGCCACTGCGTTGTCGGCCCCGGCAACCAGCATATCCGGATACGGAGGGGCGCAGAAGAGAGGGTTACTCCGCCCATTCAGCGTAATCCCCTTGTACGATGCTACCACAAAGTCCACCGGCGTTTCCTGCATCGCCTTGTAGAGGGTGGCGATGCCGTCGGGCACTACCTCATCATCGCTATCCATAAAGTAAATATACTCCCCGCGTGCATTGTCTATCGCGGTATTGCGGGCGGCGCCAAGGCCGATATTGGCCTCGTGGGCGATAATGCGCACATCGCTTGCCCGCGGGTGGCTTTGGAGGATGCGGCGCACAATGGCCATGCTATTGTCGCTGCCACGGTCGTCCACAATAATAAATTCGATGCTCTCAAAAGTCTGGTTGAGCGCCGAAAGTAGCGCCTGCTCAACGTATTTTTCTACATTATAGACAGGCATTGCAAGGGTTACTTTGTACATGGTAATTATTTTTTTTGAACGTTAATAGCGCTGGGTTAGCTTCGGTTGCTTCGCAACGGCGGGGCGGGGGGCGGCGCAAGCACGCAAAAAAACGTCCGGCTCGCTTACCGCGAGCCGGACGTTTTTTTGAACAAAATACTAAAATAGGGTTATGTGTGCTGTGCTGTGCTG
>JAITMY010000081.1 GCA_031290755.1 Prevotellaceae bacterium | reverse complement strand
CCACGGGGACAATGATGTGCCCCATGCGCAGGTTGGCTTGCTGGGCGAAGGTCTTCTCAATCCAGAGCTGCTCGATGGCTACCTCGCCGCCCTTCTCTATCTCGGTTTCGTACTCGCCGGCCTCGGAGTTCTCAATCTCGTAGGTGCTGCCGCTGCCGCCGTGCTCGTACTCAAGCTCAGCGCTCATCTTCCACCCGCGCCCGAAGTCGTAGGCCATGTAGAGCACCGCGTGGGGCAGGTCGGCGCGCCCGTGCGAGGCGTTGGCGTAGCTGGCGGGGTCGTAGTATCGGGCGGCGTTGTCGGAGTAGAACATGCGCTGCATCACCGCCTCGCCGTAGCCGCCCAGCGTGAGGGACGAGGGCAGGGGAGCATTGGGCTTGAGCGCTGCGCTGTCCCTTGCCTCGGCCTGCGCAAAGGCCGTCGCCCCGGCAAGGGGCAGCAGCAGCGCCCCCACAACCAGCTTTTTTGATAGTGCTTTCATGGCAGCGAAGGTAGCACTTGCCCCTACGCTGCGCAATACCTACTATTAGGGATATTTGCAGGGAAGCTACGACACGATTTCCGCATTAAGGTACGCTGTTTTGGAATACTCGTACTCCTCTGGCGACATCTTTAGAATATCCATAGGGACTACGAACTTTCGCCGTACATCCAGCTCGGCTTTGGTGGTCATCTTTATCCGCTCTAAGATGTTCTTCCCTTCAAACAGCTTTGATATAACTATCATATCAATATCGCTGTCCTCGTGCGTATTTCCGGTTAAGAACGAGCCAAACAAGGCGATGCGGTTATCCTCGATGCCGTGCTGGGCCAGCGATTGGTGCATGTACGCAATCACGCTATACACAGTGGCTCTATCTAAGTTTACTGCGCCTTTATCCATTGCTGTACCATTTTTGTTTGACGATAAATATCGCTTGTCTGGCTATCGGTGTAAAACGCTATCATCTTTTGTAAATCTTCAGGGTAGCGGGTGGCAATAGATAGCCCGTTTATCCATACCATAAATGTGGTGTACTCTTCCGTCAGCTCAAGCGTTAGCTTACCAATAAAGTACATCAAATCGTGCAGCCTCGGCGGGATTTCGTTACATCGCTTTATGTACAACCCTTTCAAAGCCTTTTCCAAGCTCAGGTGGCACATAAAGATACAGTAAATGTTTCTTCCCGTTTTTAGCATGTACTTTCCTGTTTCCAAGTCGTAGTCGGATTGGAAGTACCATTGCTCGTGCTGTGGTTGCCGCGGCTGCTCCATTGTCCCGCCGGGGCTACATCCCCAGCTCCTGCTGGTACCCCCTGAGCGTTTCGAGCACGTTGCTCTTTACGCTGATGAAGTGCGAGAGGCCCTTGGCTTGCAGGTCGGGCTTGCACTCCGGCTCGCCCGCCACCACCACGATGGCCTTGCCCTTCAGCGCCTCGTAGATTTGGGGGGCGGCCTCGGCGTAGTCCTCGTCGCTTGAGCAGCACACCACCACCTCGGCGCCGGCGGACAGGGCGGCCTCCACGCCTTCGCCGATGGTGGCAAAGCGGTTGTTGTCCGTTACCCTGAAGCCTGCCACGGCAAAGAAGTTGCAGGCGAACTGCGCCCGTGCGCGGCACATGGCGAGGCTGCCGAAGGTGAGCATGAACGCTTCGGGCGTTTTGGCTGCCGCCTCGGTTGTGGTGCGCAGCGCCTCGAACGCCTGCGCGCCGCGGTAGGGCGGCAGCGGCTCGGCCAGCAGCGGCGCGTTGCTCTTGCAGCAGCGGCTTTGGGAGCAGCCGCAGCCCGTGCTACAGCCGCAGCCGTCGTTGCCGTGCAGGTGCTCGGCGGCCTCCTTGCCCAGCGCTTCGCCGAAGTTGGGGTACTGGTTGGTGCCCAAGAGCGTTTCGCGGCGCGAGGCGAGGTTGCTGTCGCGCTTCTGCGCGGCGCCCTTCACCTGCTCCTGCACGAAGCCCGCGCGGAACGCGGCGAGGTAGCCGCCCCGCTCCTCCACCGCAAGGAACAGCTTCCACGCCTCCTGCGCCACGCTCTGCGTCAGCGTTTCGATGTAGTACGAGCCGCCCGCGGGGTCGGCCACGTGGTCGAAGTGCGACTCCTCCTTGAGCAGTATTTGCGTGTTGCGGGCAATGCGGTTGGCGAAGTCGCTCGGCGCCTTGAAGGGCTTGTCGAAGCGGAGCACCTCGAGGGAGTCTGCCCCGGCGATGGCCGCGCTCATCGACTCGGTGGTGCCGCGCAGCATGTTCACGTAGGCGTCGTAGGCGGTTTGGTTCCACGCGCTGGTTACGGCGTGGATGTTCATCCTGGCGGCGGCCTCGCCCTGCTGCGGCTGGTAGGCGCTCAGGATGTGCGCCCACAGCATCCGCGCGGCGCGGAGCTTGGCTATTTCCAGAAAGTAGCTGGCGCCCACGGCGAAGGTGAACCTCGCGCGGGCGGCTATCTCCGCCACGCCCACGCCCCGCGTGGTGAGCTGGGCGAGGTACTCCACGCCCATTGCCAGCGCGAAGGCCAGCTCCTGCGCGGCGGTGGCGCCCGCGTTGTGCAGCGCGGCGCCGCTCACCCCGATGGTGCGCAGGTGCCGCACCGCGGCGGCGGCGTCCATGGCGGCCTTCAGCTTGTCGAACGCGCCCTCGCAGAGCGACCCGCTGCCGGTGAGGATGCGCAGCGGGTCAACCTCCACCGCCAGCTGCACCTTGCCGAGGTCGGCGCCCTGCTGCCGGGCGTAGCCCACGAGCATTTTGGTCAGCTCTGCGCCGCAGCCCCGGCAGGGGGTGAGGCTCACCTCCACCACGTCGAGGTAGATGCCCTTGAGCAGCCGCGCGAGGGCGGCCTCGGTGAGGTCTTTCGGCACGCAGAAGCTCACCGCCTCCACGCCCTTCATCAGGCCGTCGAGCGCCTGCGCGTTGGCGGCGGCGGGGTCTTCGCAGGCGCAGTACGACTGCCGCACGCGCCAGCCGCCCGCCTGCTTTGCCTCGCGCACGTAGGGGAACTCGCCCGCGGCGAGGTGGGCTACGCGGCTCAGGTCGTCCGCGCGGTAGTAGGGGCGGGCGGCGATGCCCTCCGCCGTGCGCCACACCAGCTTCTTGCTGTAGTCAGCCCCCTTCAGGTCTTTCTCAATCGCGGCCTCCCACGCCTCCGTGGGGGTTGCCGGAAACTCCGACAGTAGTGTTTCGTTTGCCATAGCGTTATTTATAGTTTAGTAGTTGCGCTTCCGCGGGCAAAAGTACTAAAAAAAGCATCACCGCGCCCGCCGCAGGCCT
>JAITMY010000078.1 GCA_031290755.1 Prevotellaceae bacterium | reverse complement strand
AGAGCCAAGGTTCTTGTACCCCACGAGGCGTGGTTCGAGCCTCCCTCGAGGCATTTTTCACCGAAGTAAAGGCAGATTCTGACGAGGTGGACGGGTGCGCGGTGTTCGACATTTCGGGGAGCAACAACGCGCTCAACGAAAGCCACGGCAGCGTGCTGGGGGCGCGCAGCGGCATCCGCCCTGCCGAGCAGCGTTGCCCGAATGGGCAGAATAGCGCTTTTGGGGCGCAATGGTTGCGGTAATGTTAGCCTCTTGCGAAGAGAGACTTCGGAGCAGAAGACCAAGATCCCAAAAGCAAGCTAATTCTGTCGTATTTAGGCGAAGGCTTTGCCTTCGCTACCGGGGGGAAAGGCGCAGTAATTTTTTATATGCCCTTGCAACAACGGAAGCTCATCTACAATAGTCGCCCACACTCTTGCGTCTTTTATCTGGTAGTAACCATGTAGGGGCTACCTGTTCAGCAGCGGCTCCAGCGCCGTGAGGTCGAGGACGCGCACGTCGCGGGGCTTGCTGCCCTGCTGGGGGCCAACGATGCCTGCGGCTTCGAGCTGGTCCATGATGCGGCCGGCGCGGTTGTAGCCCAAGTCGAGCCGGCGCTGGATGAGCGAGGTGGAGCCTTGCTGCGCTTCCACGATGAGCCGCGCGGCCTCCTCGAACTTGCCGTCGCGCTTGCTCAGGTCAACCTCCGAGAGGTCGCGCCCCTCGCCGCCTTCGGGCACGTACTCGGGCAGGTCGAACACGAAGGGGTAGCCCTGCTGCCGCCCGATGAACTCGACGATGCGCTCTACCTCGGGGGTATCGACAAAGGCGCACTGCACGCGCACCATGTCGCTGCCGGTGGACACGAGCATGTCGCCCTTGCCGATGAGGTGCTGGGCGCCGGACTGGTCGAGGATGGTGCGCGAGTCCACCATCTGCGTTACGCGGAAGGCGATGCGGGCGGGGAAGTTGGCCTTGATGTTGCCCGTGATGATGTTGGTGGCTGGCCGCTGGGTGGCGATGACGAGGTGGATGCCCACGGCGCGCGCCTTCTGCGCCAGCCGCGCCATCGGCGTTTCGATTTCGCGCCCGGCGGTCATTATCAGGTCGCCGAACTCGTCAATCACCACCACGAAGTAGGGCAGGTAGCGGTGCCCCTTTTCGGGGTTCAGGCGGCGGTCAACAAACTTCTGGTTGTACTCTTTGATGTTGCGCACCTCGGCCTCTTTGAGCAGCGTGTACCGCGCCTCCATCTCAATGCAGAGCGAGTTGAGGGCGTATATCACCTTCTGCGTGTCGGTGATGACCGACTCGTCGGAGTCGGCAATTTTGGCCAGAAAGTGCTTCTCGATTTTGGAGTAGAGCGAGAACTCCACCTGCTTGGGGTCGATGAGCACCAGCTTGAGCTGCGAGGGGTGCATCTTGTAGAGCAGCGAGGTGAGCACGGCGTTCATGCCCACGGACTTGCCCTGCCCTGTGGCGCCGGCGATGAGCAGGTGGGGCATACGGGCGAGGTCGAGCACGAAGGTTTTGTTCGTGATGGTTTTGCCCAGCACGATGGGCAGCTCGAACTTGGCGTCGTTGAACTCGGCGGAGCGGATGACGGAGTGCATCGACACGATTTCGGGGTGCTGGTTGGGCACCTCAATGCCGATGGTGCCCTTGCCCGGTATGGGGGCGATGATGCGGATGCCCAGCGCGGCGAGGCTCAGCGCGATGTCGTTCTCAAGCCCCTTTATCTTGGAGATGCGCACCCCCGGCGCCGGCACTATTTCGTAGAGCGTTACCGTGGGGCCAATGGTGGCCTTGATTTCGGAGATGCTGATGCTGTAGTGCCCCAGCGTGCGCACAATCTTGTTCTTGTTGGCCTCCAGCTCCTCGGTGGGCACGGACTTGGCGGACTTAGGGTAGTCGTTGAGCAGGTCGAGGGTGGGCAGCTCGTAGCGCGACAGGTCGGCCTTGGGATCGTAGGGGAGCAGGCTGGGCTGCACGGCGTCCACCGGCGCCTCTTCTGCCACGGGCGCCTCCGTGAGGCTAACCTCCGGCTCGCCGCCGTCCTCCTCGCCTTCCTCAACGCTAAAGGGGATGTCGCCGCCGTCCAGCTGGCCGTGGGGGGGCGCCTCGGCGGTGGTGGGGGTGTCGTTCGGGCTGCCCTCTGCGGGGGCTTCGCCGGCGGTGGCCGTCGGCTGCTTCACGGCGCTCTTGCTCCTGCTGCGCGGACTTTTGAGGGCTGCTGCGAGCGGCTGCTTTTCTTTTTTGGAGAATAGCTGCGCGGCCACGCGCCGCGCGTAGCGGTGGGCGCCGGCGTAGCTCAGCAGCAGGGCGTAGCCTACGACAAGCAGCGCGGCGCTGCCGAAGATCCCCGTGGCCGGGGTCAGCCACTGGTGGCCGACAAAGTGGCCGTGGGCGCCGCCCAGCCCTGCGCCGAGGGTGGCCTGCTCCCCGTCGGCTATCCCCAGCAGCAGCGAGGTGAGCAGCATGAAGAACAGCAGGGTGGTGCACACCCGCGTGGTGTGTAGCCGCCCCACCCTGAGCAGCCGCAGCGCCACCGCAGCGCCGATGAGGGGGATACATACCGCCGCGACGCCAAACCACTCGCGCACCAGCAGGCTGGCCAGCGCGTTGCCCAGCTTCCCGCCCCAGTTTTCGGTGCGCAGCCCGTCGGCGTCCAGCGGCGGCAGGCCCAGGGCGCTGTGGTCAACCTCCCAGCAGGCAAAGTAGGAGATGACGGAGATGGCCGCGTAGGCCGACGCCACCATGAGGGCAATACCTGCGCCCCTGCGCCACTGCCGGGCGCGTTGACCTGTGCTCATTTTGGCGTGCTACTTCTTTTTCTTTGATTTTGGTTGCGCTTTGTCCGCGGGGGCGTTCAGCAGCTTCCCGTAGCTGTCCCAGTGCTCCATGATGTCCACCGCCTTTTTGTAGCCCTCGTCCACCACGGGGTACACCACCTCGTAGAAGGCGCTGCTGGTGAACAGGTCTTGCGCCACGAAGCCCTTAAACTGCACGGCGATGTCGTGCTTCGACTTTGCGATTTCGTCCTCGCTTCTGGGCAGCTTCTGCTCTTCGGCAAAGGCAAGCAGCTGGCTGAAGAGCGAGTCGCCCATGCTGAACTCGCTGTTGAACGCGGGGAAGGTGGCGTACTGCTGCTCAAGCAGCTTGCGGTTCTTGTCCATGTACGACAGGGCAAAGCGGTTGAGGATGCCCATGCGCACGAGCTTGGCGTGGTAGGGGGTGTAGCTGCTGGTGTCGAGCGGAATGAACACGTCGGGCATGATGCCGCCGCCGCCGTAAACGGTGCGCCGGTTGGCCAGCGTGTAGTGCATCAGCGAGTCGGGGAACTTGATGCTGTCGAGGCTGTACACCTCGCCGCTGGTGTAGCGTTTTTGCAGGTCGCGGTAGTACTTTTCGATTTTGCCGTTGTCGTAGGGGCGCTGGATTACGCGGCCTGTGGGGGTGTGGTAGCGGGCCACGGTGATGCGCACCAGCGAGCCGTCGGGCAGCTCGAGCTGGTTTTGGATGAGGCCTTTGCCGAACGAGCGGCGGCCTACGATGAGGCCTCTATCCCAATCCTGTATGGCGCCGGCCACGATTTCGCTCGACGAGGCGGAGTGCTCGTCAATGAGGATAACGAGCTTGCCCCGCTCGAAGCTGGTGAGCGTGTCGGTGGCCACGGCGTCGGTGCGGGGGATGGCGCGGCCTTCGGTATAGACGATGAGCTTGTCCTTGGCGAGCAGCTCGTCGGCGATGTAGATGGCGGCGTCGAGCAGGCCGCCGGAGTTGCCGCGCAGGTCGAGGATGAGGCCTTCGGGCGTTTTGCCCAGCTCTTTGAGCGCTGCAAGCAGCTCGCTGTGCGAGCTGGCGGCAAAGCGCCCCAGGTGGATGTAGGCGATGCCCGGCTTGGCCCAGAACTTGGCGTCGATGCTGTAGATAGGTATCTTGTCGCGGGTGATGGTGAAGTCCAGCAGCTGCTCTACGCCGCGGCGCAGCACCTGCACGCTGACGATGGTGCCCTTAGGCCCGCGCAGCAGCTTCATCATGTCGGTGTTCTTGATGTTCACGCCGGCCACGTTCTTGCCGTCCACCTCCACGATGCGGTCGCCCGCCGCGATGCCCAGCTTCTGCGACGGCCCGCCGGCAATGGGCGACACCACCACCACCGTGTCGTGGAGCATGCTGAACTCAATGCCGATGCCGTCGAAGTCGCCCCGCAGCTCCTCGTTGACCGCCTTGGCGTCTTTGGCCGAGGTGTAGCTGGAGTGGGGGTCGAGCTCGCTCAGCACCTTGGTGAGCGCCTGCTCGGCGAGCTGCCCCACGTTCACCGTGTCCACGTACAGCGCCGAGAGGTAGTACAGGAAGCGGCCAAACTTGAAGGCCGTTTCGTTCACCTGCCGCGCCGCCTGCGCCTGCTCCGGCGTTTGCATTTGTGGCTGCGCCTGCAACGCCGTTGCGGCGAGGCAGAGAGAGAGAGAGAGAGAAAGGGGTAGCTTTTTCATGCGTGTGCTTAGTTGTTTTCAGGGTGAATAGTGAGGGGTGGGGCGCTTTACTCCACGATAATAAAGATGTCCTCGTCCTGCCGCTTCATCAGGTACTGCTCGCGGGCAAACTTTTCGAGGTTTTCGTTGTCGGTCTTCAGCTCGTTGAGGCGCTGCTGGTTTTCGTCCACCTGCCGGTGGTAGTACACCGCCTCGCGCTCCATCTTGCCTATCTGCCGCGCAATGGTGATGCGCTCCATCAGGCTGTTGCGGTCGAAGAGGCCCACCCAGAGCGCGAAGAAGAGGGTGGCCACGAGGTACTGCGGCGGGACAACCCGCAGCAGGCGCCGCAGCGAGAGGCCTGAAAGCGGCGTTGCGCGAAGTTTGTTGTTCATGCTTTTTGCTTTTGTGCTAAGAAACGGCCAAAAGTACGGCTTTTAGGCCACCAAACAAAGCCGCGCAAAGCTATAAAGCCGTTAAATAGTGCTTAACTGTGCATAACGCTTTGCCCGTGTTGACTTTTTGAGTTTACTTTGCCCCCTCATTCAACAGAACCGGTAATGTCAAACAAGCTATATTTCCCTCTTTTAGCATTTGCCCTTCTCTCCACCCAGCTGCCGGCGCAGACTGTGCAGCTGGACGGCCACGTGCAGGATGCCGCCACCAGAGAGCCGCTGGCGGGGGCCGTGGTCTTTGTCCGCGAGGCGAAGCGCAACATAATTGCCAACGACAGGGGCTTCTACAGCGTAGCCCTGCCGGTGGGGGTTTACACCCTGTCCGCAAGCTACGTGGGCTACGCCGCCCGCGAGGAGCAGGTGGACCTCAGGAAGGCGCAGCGCAAGGACTTTGCGCTGCGCCAGCAGGACGTCGAAATAGCGGCGGTTACGGTGAGCGCCGAGCGCCGCGCCAACGTTGAGAAAACCGAAATGAGCGTGGAGAAGCTGGACATTAAGACCATCAAAAGGATCCCCGCGCTCATGGGCGAGGTGGACGTGGTGAAGGCCATCATGCTGCTGCCCGGCGTGCAGCCTGCCGCCGAGGGCACCTCGGCCTTCAGCGTGCGCGGCGGAAGCCCCGACCAGAACCTCATCCTGTTCGACAAGGCCATCGTGTATAACGCCTCGCACCTCATGGGCTTCTTCTCGGTGTTCAACAACGACGTGGTGAACGACGTGAAGCTCTACAAGGGCGACATCCCCACGGCCTACGGCGGAAGGCTCTCGTCGCTGCTCGACGTAACGGCCAAAAACGGCGACATGCACAAGCTCAACGTCAACGGCGGCATAGGGCTTATATCAAGCAGGCTGGAGGTTGACGGCCCCATTGTGGACAACAAGCTCTCGTTCTTGGTTGCCGGCAGGCGCACCTACGCCGACCTGTTCCTGCCCCTCGCGCCGGACGAGTTCAAGGAAATTCAGGACGCCGTGCTGCACTTTTACGACCTCAACGGCAAGCTCCTGTACTGCCCCACGACCAACGACCGCATCTCGCTGAGCGGCTACTACGGCACCGACGCCTTCGGCATGTCCGTGGCCGGCATGGAGTTCAGCAACGCCACCTACACCCTTGAGTGGAACCACCTGTACTCCGACCGCTTCTTCTCCAGCCTCTCCGTCATCGGCAGCAGCTACGGCTACGAGATGAACATGGGCTTGGCGGGCTTCGAGGCGCAGTGGAAGTCGTCCATCAGCGACATCGGTGGCCGTGCGGACTTCACCTACCTCTACGGCAGCGAGGGATCGCTGCACTTCGGCGCCTCGAGCATCCGGCACGCCGTGGCCCCCGGCGACGCCGCCGCCAGCGGCCCCACGGGGCTAATAGAGAGGCACCTGAGCACCTCGCAGGCGCTGGAGAGCGCCCTCTACGCCATGAACCAGCACAAGCTGGGCGACAGGCTCACGGTGAAGTACGGGCTGCGGGCAACGCTCTTCCAGAACGTCGGCCCCGCCCTCGTGAAGCGCTACGACCAAAGCTACGAGCTGACGGACAGCGCCCGCTACGCCGCGGGCGAATTCTTCAACCACTACTGGGGCGTGGAGCCGCGCGCAGGCTTAGTCTTCCTGCTCGGCGACAACAGCTCCCTCAAGGCCAGCTACTCGCGCACCATGCAGTACATGCACCTCATCTCCAACTCCACCGCCGGCTCGCCCATTGACGTGTGGATGCCCTCCTCGCCCAGCATCAAGCCGCAGTCCGCCCACCAAGGCTCGCTCGGCTACTTTCGCAACTTTCTGGGCGACGACGTGGAGGCCTCCGCCGAGGTGTTCTACAAGTACATGAACGACGTGGTGGACTACAAAGACCA
>JAITMY010000073.1 GCA_031290755.1 Prevotellaceae bacterium | reverse complement strand
CCCCGCGCTCGCTGGTTTTGACGGGGTCATTGCCGCCGTGCACGATAGCCCGCAGGCCGGCTGGCTGGCCCCCTCAACCAAGTCAAAGCAGCCCGCACGCTTAGCGCTCGAGGGCTGCCGGATGGCCGACAAGATGCACGGCCTGCTTGAGGGGCGCAGCAGCGCAGCGCAGGACGGCAAAGACTTCAACGCCACGTACACCCGCTTTACCGAGGCCGAGAAGCAAACGCAAAGCGCACAGCTGGCAGCGCAGCCCACCGCCAGCGGCTGCCTGCACTGCGATTGCGACGAGAAAGCCACCTGCAAGCTGCGCCGGTACGCCGCCGAGCACGGCATCAAAAGCAGCCGCTACGGCAAGAGCAGCCCCACCGAAGCCCTCAAGTGGCAAAGCGCCGGCAGGCTACGCTTCGAGCAGGCCAAGTGCATCCGCTGCGGCCTGTGCGTTTACAATAGCCGCAACGGGTTTACCTTTCAGCACCGCGGCTTCGCCATGCAGGTGGTGCTGCCCCCCGAAAACGTGGGCAACGTAACCGAAAGTTTAGCAAGCTTATGCCCTACAGGGGCGCTATACACCGCCGCAAATTGATGAACACAGCAGCTATGAAAAATCTACACCGTGCCTCTTCTCTCATCTTTTTCCTGCTTCTTTACAGCTGCCAGTCGGCGCAGCAGGGCGACGGCAAGGGCAGCGGCAGCTGGCCTATCTTCCGCGGCAACCCTGCCCTGAGCGGCTACGCCGACATCAGCCTGTCGCGCACCCCCACCCTGCTGTGGGCGTACAAAAGCGGAGAGCGCACCTCCTCCTCGCCGGTGGTGCAGGAGCAAACGACCTACTGGAGCGACAAGCGCGGGCGCATTTACGGCGTAAACATTGCCGGAGAGCAGTGCTTCAGCTACAGCTTCAACTCCGCGGTGGAGGCCAGCCCCACGATATGCGACTCAGTGCTCTACATCGGGCGCATTGACGGCACCATGAGCGCCATTTCGCTCGCCACCGCCGACACCCTTTGGAGCTTCGAAACCCAAGGGCAAATATCCGCCCCGCCCAACATGGAGATGTTCGGCGAAACAGCGGCAATAGTATTCGGCAGCTACGACAGCTACCTCTACTGCATCGACCGGCAAACCGGCAAAGAGCTGACCCGCTACGCATCGGGCTACTACATCAACGGCGCGGCGGCGCTGTGGCAGGGCAGCCTCATATTCGGCGGCTGCGACAGCTGGCTGAGGGTTGTCAGCAGCGCTACCGGCCTCCCGTCAGACTCCCTCAAGCTCGACACCTACATCCCCGCCTCGCCTGCCGTGGACAACGGCGCTTGCTACGTGGCCGACCACTTCGGCAACGTGTACGAGCTGGCCATTGACGACGGAAAAATTCGCCGCTCAAAAAAAGTGGTAGCCGCCACCGACGAAAGCAGCGCGTTCGTTTCGGTGCCCGCCCTTTCGCCCACCACGCTGTTCGTCCTCTCGGACGACCGCAACCTCTACGCCATCGACCGCAAAAGCGGCCACGTGCGGTGGAAGTACCTGCAAAAAGGCAGCGCCGGTGAGAGCTCGCCGGTGGTGTGCCGCGACAAGGTAATCGCCTGCACAAAAAGCGGCATAGTGTCCCTGCTCAGCGCCGAAAGCGGCGAGCTGCTGTGGGAGTACGACACCGGCGAGCCAATCACCGCCTGCCCTGCCGTCATCAGCGGATACTTTTTTATCCTCACCGCCAAGGGAACGCTTTTTTGCTTCAGCGCTTTTTCGTAGCTTTGAACGTTGAATTTTTAATTTGAAATTTACACCATGCCATTAGTCCATCTATCCGACATTTCCAAGTCCTTTCCCGATGGGGAAAAGGGGCCACGCCGCGTTCTTTGCGAGCTGTCGCTAAGCGTGAGCAGCGGCGAGTTCGTGGCCATTAGAGGCGCCTCGGGGTCAGGCAAAACCACCCTGCTTTCCATCTTGGGAACGCTGCTGCAACCCGACGCCGGCAGCTACCTGCTAAACGGCGAAGACCTGCTGTCCACCCGCGTTAGCCACGCCCGCGCGCGCAACCAGCGCATCGGCTTTGTCTTTCAGGAGCACCGGCTGCTGCCCCAGCTCTGCGCAGCGGACAACATCCTGCTGCCCGCGCTGGCCTTCGCCGCCAAGCCCGACAGCGACACGGTGGCCTACGCCCACACCCTGATGGCGCTCACCGGCATCGCCAGCGTAGCCACGCAGCTGCCCCACACCCTGTCGGGCGGCGAGGCGAGCCGCGTAGCCCTGTGCCGCGCCTTGGTGATGAGGCCGCTGCTGCTGCTGGCCGACGAGCCTACAGGCCAGCTCGACAGCGGCAGCGCCCAAAGCATCATCGCGCTGCTGGCCGACGTAAACAAGACAACGCGCACCACCATCATCATGGTTACTCACTCGGACGAGGCCGCCGCCGCTGCCGACAGGACGCTCCTGCTGAAAGACGGGCGGCTAAGCACCACGGCAACGCATAAACTTTAAGCTATGAACTTTCGCTCCCTCTCCGCAAAAAACGTAAGCTACTTCAGCCGCAGCTACAAGCTGGGCATCGTGGCTACGGTCATTGCCGTCGCCGTGGTGGTCGGCAGCATTACCGTGGGCGACTCCGTCCGCGCCACCCTGCTGCGGCAGGTGGACGAGCGCCTTGGCGACATCGAAACAGTGGTGGCCGCCCAAGGTTCCTTCCTCGACGAGGCGATGCTCGGCGAGCCGCTGCTGCGCGATGCGCAGGGCGTGCTGCTCTGCAACGGCTTCATCTCCTCTCACGGAAAGCTGGTGCCGGTAACGGTTTGGGGCGTCGATGGCCAAGGCATTGCAGCAGGCGAGGCGAAGCTCAACCCCGCGCTGGCCGAAGAGCTGCGGCAGGCGCAGGGCAGCGACGTGGCGCTGCGCCTGCCCTCAACGGGCTTGGTGCCCTCCGGCTCGCTGTTCGTGTCGAAAACCTACACCACGAGCCTGCGGCTAAGCCTCGCGGGGCTTGTCGAGGTCGAAGACGGTGGCAACATCAGCCTGAAAAATGAGCAGATGCTACCATTCAACCTCTTCGTGAACCGCGCAGAATTGGCAGCGGCAATGGGCTTGGCCGGCAAGGTCAACCTCATCCTGTCGCCCAAGCGCATAGCGCAAGCCGACTTCGAGGCCGCGTGGCGCTGTGGCTTCTCCGGCCTGCGCGTGCGCAGCCTGCCCGGCAGCACCGTAGCGCTCACCTCCGACAGGATATTCCTACAGCGCGAGGCCACGGCAGCCCTGATGCGCACGAACCCCACCGCCTCCAGAATTTTTTCCTACCTCGCCAACGGCATGGAGGCCAACGGCAAAAGCATCCCCTACTCCTTCGTTACCGCCGTGGAGGGCAGCGCCCTTGCCGCCGGTGGCATCATCCTGTCCGACTACGCCGCAGAGCGCCTCCACGCCAAGGTGGGCGACGCGGTGCGGCTCACCTACTTCACCTCGCACGACCTGAAAACGCTCCGCGAGGACACCACCACCCTGCGCGTGCAGCAGGTGGTGCCCCTCGCCACCTTTTTAGCAGACTCCACGCTCCGCGCC
>JAITMY010000067.1 GCA_031290755.1 Prevotellaceae bacterium | reverse complement strand
GCTGGTAACCCTCGGCGAGGCCATGCGCCGCGAGGACGACGTGGCGTGGTTTACCCAGACCATCATCCCCGGCGTGAAGGAAGGGCTGGCCGCCCTTGGCCGCGCCGACGAGCCGCCTATCCTGCTGCGCTCGCACGACACCGACGCCAGCAGCGTGATGGAGGCCGCGCTGCCCCTCTACAAAAACCTCTACACCATGTCGAAATATACGGGCGAGTCGCTCACCACCTACCAGCCCCGCGGCCCCTGGGCTAAGGTGCATAAGGATTTGAGCCAGCTCGGCTCGGTGCACATAGACAACGTGCACATTCTCGCCAACCTTGAGCCGTTCCGCTACGGAGCGCCGGAGTTCATCCGCAAAACGGTGCAGGCCATGCACCGCGTGCACGGCGCCAACGGCCTGCACCTCTACCCGCAGGCCTCCTACTGGGATTGGCCCTACACCGCCGACAACGCCTCGCCCCGCCTGCTCGAAATCAACCGCGACTGGATTTGGTACCGGGCCTGGGCGCGGTACGCATGGAGCAGCACGCCAAACCCCCGCAGCGAGGCAAAGTACTGGGCCAGGGAGCTGGGCGACTTCTACGGCTGCAAGCGCTACGGGCGCAACATCCTTGAGGCCTACAACGAGAGCGGCGAAATAGCGCCCAAGCTCCTGCGGCGCTTTGGCATCACCGAGGGCAACCGCCAAACGCTGATGCTCGGCATGTTCATGGCCCAGCTGGTGAACCCCTACAAGTTCAAGGTTTACCCAGGGTTCTACGAGTCGTGCGGGCCGGAGGGCGAAAAGCTCATTGAGTACGCCGAGCGGGAGTGGAAGGGCGAGCCGCACGTGGGCGAAACGCCGCCGCAAATCATCCAAGAGGTGCTGCTCCACGGCAAGCTGGCCACCGAAGCCATCGAAAGGGCGGCGCCCCACGTAACCAAGAACAGCTCGGAGTTCATGCGCCTCAAAAACGACATGCACTGCCTCTACGCCTTTGCCCGCTACTTTGGGCAGAAGGAAAAGGCCGCGGCGCTGGTGCTGCGCTACCAGCACTCGAAGCGCGTGGCCGACCTCGACGAGGCCGTGGCCTACCTTGCGCAAAGCGTGGAGCACTGGCGCGAGCTGGTAGACCTCACCGACGACGCCTACCTCTACGCCAACAGTATGCAGACCAAGCAGCGCCGCATCCCCATTGGCGGCAACGACGGCAAGCACAAAACGTGGGTTGACATGCTGCCCCACTACGAGCGCGAGCTCGACAACTTCAAGAAGAACATCGCGTGGCTAAAGTCATCCGACGGCAGCGGCGCAGCCAAGGTGAGCAACGAACCCTTCGCCCCGGCCAAGGTGCGCCTCAGCGACCGTCGGCTACAGCTCGCCCCCCTGGGCAAGGGCGCAAAGCTGTTTGCCGACAAGGACTTTTCCGTTGGCAGCATGGCCGGCGAGCTGGCCAACCTGCAAGCCGTGAGGCTGCCGACGGAGCAGCAAAAGGCCGAAAAGACATCCCTGTCGTTTAGCTGCGACTCCGCGGTGTGCGTGCTGGTGGGCTACTTCAACACCAACGAGCAGGGCTACCTGCAACCCCCCACGCTCGAAACCAACGCCAGCGCCAACGACCGCGGGCAGGCCGAAGTCTGCATCGCCAACGCCCTCGACATCGAGGGGCTGCCCTCGGTGAACATCCACGCCTACCACTTTGATAAGGGCGACAACACGCTGGAGCTGGACAAGGGCGTGGCCTTGGTGCTGGGCTTCACCACCCTCGGGCAGCAATTTAAACCCTACGATGCCGGCTTGGGCAGCGGCTCGCAGCGCGAAACGGTGGACTGGCTGTTTTACTAAAGCGGGGGAAGAAAAAGCAAGTGTGTTACAACGTTTTCAATTATCAACAACGTTGCAAATCTAAGATAATAACGTCTATAATATGCTCCAACTTTGTAAAACCTTTGTCGGCGGTGATGAGCGTTAACCCGTAGTGTTGAGCGGTGGCGGCAATGATGGCATCGGGGACAGCAATGCTATGCTGTTGCCTCAAGGCTATCGTTTTGTTTTTTATTTCCTCGGAAAACCCAAAGATGGTAAATCCCGAAATCAGCTGACGTATTTTCTCCGCCTCCTGCTGAGCAATCCCTTTTTTGCCCAACAACTCTACTTCGGTAATCACTGAAATAGCGGGTACGCAGCTGATAAAGCCACGCAGGGCAGGGTGCTCCTCCATTGCGTATATGATGGCATTAGTATCCGCAACAAAATCAATTCCATTCATTGCGTATTGCTTTTTGATATTCTAAGCCATCTAAGCCGCGCTTCAAGCCGCCGTACACATCAGCGAGCGTCTTTTTGGGGCGGTGGCGGTTTGCTTGCTCTAGAAAATGCGTAAGCTTTTCCGGCGTAATCTCTCTTACTTCAAGTACCATAGCTAATAATATAAGGGTTAAACATACTTCTCACGCCGCAAAGGTAGCACTTTTTCTTTCCCCCGCAAGCCCCCCAAACCTTCCCGCCAAGGTGCGGCGGGTTTTCCCTGAGGTGCCAAACCTTCCCGCCAAGGTGCGGCGGGCTTGCCCTGAGGTGCCAAACCTTCCCGCAAAGG
>JAITMY010000031.1 GCA_031290755.1 Prevotellaceae bacterium | reverse complement strand
ATTTTTGCTAACAGAGCACCGCATTTTTTTCTACCTTTGCAACGGCAAGTTAAACCTTGCCGGAAAATTAACGTAACATAGTGATTATCAGTAGTATAGAAGATGGTAGGGTAGCGGCTAACGCTGCGGAGTACCGGCGGCTGCGGGGCGACCCGTGCTACACCGACGTGCGCTTCAACCCCCGCACGGGCGGGCTGGTGGCCACGCACCGCGACCATAACTTTGACGTCAAAAAAGGCTGGTATGAAAAGGAAGTGCAGCGGGTAGGCTACGAGCACGGGGCATCCGTGGTTTTTGGCAAGGAGGGCACGGAAGGCTCCAGAGCACGGTACGCGGAGGGCACGTGGGACGGGAAGCTATTTGAGGTGGCGGGCAAAGAGACGGCAACCCCAAGCAACATTAAGAAGGGGCTGAACCACTGCGCAGGGAAGCCCGACACAAAAATAGCGGTTTTGTACTTTCCAAACCATAACTTCGATAGCAAGAGTTTTGAGCGGGGGCTTGCCATGTACAACGGCGTTGAGCGGTCGGGCGGAAGGGGATTTAGGTGGTTTGAGCAAATAATCTGTATTCAAGGGGATGAAATCGTTTACAAAAAAAGCCACCGGTAAGGGTGGCCTTGGCACCGGGGTTAACCCCGATAAAAAATCACTACACCACAAAGGTAGCACCTTTTTTTGAATATGCAAGGGGGGAGGGGGATTTTTTTTGCTGCCCTCCCCCACCCTGCCTACGCCGTCAGGCTGGCGTGGATGGCGGCGGCGGCGGTGCGGCCTGCGCCCATAGCGAGGATGACGGTGGCGGCGCCGGTAACGGCATCGCCGCCGGCAAAGACCGCGGGGCGGGAGGTGGCGCCGTCGGGGGTGGCCACGAGGCAGCCCCGGCGGTTGGCCTCGAGGCCGGGGGTGGTGGCGGCGATGAGGGGGTTGGGCGAGGTGCCGAGCGCCATGATGAGCACGTCTATGGGGAGGTCGTGCTCGGAGCCGGGCACCTCCACGGGGCTGCGGCGGCCATCGGCGTCGGGTTCGCCGAGCGCCATGCGGAGGCAGCGCAGGCCGCTCACCCAGCCGTCGGCGCTGCCGAGCACCGCGACGGGGTTGGTGAGCAGGCGGAAGTCCACGCCCTCCTCGCGGGCGTGGTGCACCTCCTCGCGGCGGGCGGGCAGCTCGGCCTCGCTGCGGCGATAGACGATGCTGACCTCGGCGCCGAGGCGGAGGGCGGTGCGGGCGGCGTCCATAGCCACGTTGCCGCCGCCCACGACGGCCACGCGGCGCCCGGCGCGGATGGGGGTGTCGTAGGCGCTGTCGTAGGCCCGCATGAGGTTAGCGCGGGTGAGGAACTCGTTGGCCGAGAACACGCCGTTGAGGTTTTCGCCGGGGATGCCCATGAACTTAGGCAGGCCGGCGCCCGAGCCGACAAACACGGCGCTGAAGCCCTCGGCGGAGAGGAGGCCGTCTATGGTGATGGTGCGGCCAATGACGACGTTAGCCTCGATTTCGACGCCGAGGCGCCGCACGGCCTCGATTTCGCGGCGCACCACGCGCTCCTTGGGGAGGCGGAACTCCGGGATGCCGTACTCGAGCACCCCGCCCGGGCGGTGGAGGGCCTCAAAGATTTTGACCCCGTAGCCCAGCTTGGCGAGGTCGGCGGCGCAGGCGAGGCCCGCGGGGCCGCTGCCCACGACGGCCACGCGGCGACCGTTGGGGGCGGCCTTGGGGGCGGTGGTGGCCGACAGGTTGTCCGCAGCCCAGTCGCCCACAAAGCGTTCGAGCTTGCCGATGCTCACGGGTTCGCCCTTCACGCCGAGGATGCAGTCGCCCTCGCACTGCGTTTCCTGCGGGCACACGCGCCCGCAGACCGAAGGGAGGCTGCTGTCGAGGGCGATGATGCGGGCGGCCTCGGCGAAGGTGCCTTCGCGCACGGCGTGGATGAACTGCGGGATGCCCAGCCCCACGGGGCAGGCGCCGATGCAGCGGGGGTTCTTGCACTGGATGCAGCGCGTGGCCTCGCGCATGGCCTCGTCGGGCGAGTAGCCGAGGCACACCTCGTCGAAGTTGGCGGCGCGGAGCCGCGGGGCCTGCTCGCGGGCAGGGGTGCGGGGAATTTTTACCATAATTAACAGGTTACGTGTTGGTTTCTAAAATAAATATGCTACCTTTGTACCGGTCAGCTATCATAGCTGGCAAGGTTGGGGGTACGTCCCTCGACCCCAACTCAGGCGGTG
Organism: Prevotellaceae bacterium; assembly: GCA_031290755.1. GTDB lineage: Bacteria > Bacteroidota > Bacteroidia > Bacteroidales > UBA932 > JAITMY01. The sequence continues at coordinate 9,728 of JAITMY010000031.1, read as the reverse complement.
GCTGCGCGAAGCTACCGCCTGTTTTATGTTACAGCTCCCAGCCCGTCATTGCGAGCGGAGCGAAGCAATCCAGAAACACCCTGCTGCAAGCACGCCACCCGCTGGATTGCTTCGGGAAATACCCTCGCAATGACGGAGGGTGGGGCGCTACAGGTGTTCAAAACCTTGTCTTCCATCTCATCCCATCTCATCTCGCTCCCCCCATCACCCCATTTTTTCGAGGCAGGCGCAGTCGGCGGTGCGCTCTTGGTCGCGGTAGAGGGTTTGGCGGCGGAGGGCTTCGTCGAAGTCCACGAGGTGGCCGTCGAATTCGGGGCCGTCCACGCAGGTGAAGCGGGTTTTTCCGCCTACGGTAACGCGGCAGGCGCCGCACATGCCGGTGCCATCTACCATCAGCGAGTTGAGGCTCACCACGGTGGGTATGGCGTAGGGCTTGGTGGCGAGGGCCACGAACTTCATCATCACCATTGGCCCGGTGGCCACCACGAGGTCGTAGCGCTTGCCCTGCCGGTCGGCGAGGTGGCGGAAGAGGTCGGTAACGAGGCCGTGGAAGCCCGCGCTGCCGTCGTCGGTGGCCAGGTAGAGGTTGGCGGCGGCCTCCCGCAGCTCGTCGTGGAGGATGAGCAGCTCCTTGCTTTTGGCGCCCACGATGACGTCCGCCTTAGCGCCCTGCTCGGCCAGCCAGCGGATTTGGGGGAAGGCCGGGGCCACGCCCACTCCACCGGCGATGAAGAGGATGCGCTTTCGGCGCAGCTCGTCGGGCGGCAGGTGCACCAGCTCGCTGGGCTGCCCCAGGGGGCCGACGAAGTCCGTGAGGCTGTCGCCCTCGGCGAGGGCGCAGAGCTTGCGGGTGGAGGCGCCCACGGCCTGCACGATGATGGTTACCGTGCCCGCGTCGGGGCGGTAGCCGCACACGGTGAGGGGGATGCGCTCGCCCTTGTCGTCGGTGCGGAAGATAACGAACTGCCCCGGCAGCGCGGAGCAGGCCACGCGGGGGGCGAGCACCTCCATGAGGTAGATGTTCGGGGCAAGGAGCCTTTTGGTGAGGATGGGGAACATAGCAGGCTATTTATTGTCAATGGTTTACAGTTCCGGTTGGGCTATTTTGTCAATTCTGCGCTGGTGCCTCCCGCCGTCGAAGGGGGTGTTGAGGAAGGCGGCGACGACCTCGGCGGCGGTGGCCTCGTCGATAAATCGGGCGGGGATAACGCAGACGTTGGCGTTGTTGTGGCGGCGGATGAGGGTTGCGATTTCGGGCAGCCAGCAGAGGCCGGCCCTCACGCCGCGGTGCCTGTTGAGGGTGATGGCCATGCCGTTGCCCGTGCCGCAGAGGGCAATGGCGCGGGGGAGCGCGCCGGCCTCCACCGCGGCGGCGAGGGGGTGGGCGTGGTCGGGGTAGTCCACGGGCACGTCGGCGGCGAAGGCGCCGAAGTCGCGGACGTCGTATCCCTCGGCGGTGAGGGCGGCGCGGAGGCGCTCCTTGAGGGGGAAGCCCGCGTGGTCGGAGGCAATACCTAATATTTCCATGTTACGGTCAGTAGCTAATTGTTTTTGTTTTCCATCCCTGCCGCGCGAAGAAGTCGAGGGCGGCGGGGAGGGCGTATCGCAGGTTGCTGAAGGCGCGGAGCGAGTCGTGGAACACGATGATGGCGCCGGGGTGCGCGTGGTTGATAACCTTTTCGGCGCAGGTGGTGCGCGATATGCGGCGGCTGTAGTCCATGCTCAGGACGTCCCACATGATAATTTTGTAGCGCTCGCTGAGCACGCGGGCTTGGTTTCGCCCGAGGCGGCTGTAGGGAGGCCTGAAGAGGCGGCTGTGGATGAAGGTGTCGGCCAAGTCCACGTCCTGCACGTAGGCGCCGGTCTTCATGCCCCATCCCATTTGGTGGCTGTAGCTGTGGTTGCCGACGGCGCATCCGCTTTCGGCGATGCGGCGGAAGGTTTCGGGGTGCTGCTCGACGTTCTTCCCCAAGCAGAAGAAGGTGCCCACGGCGCCGTAGCTGCGCAGGGTGTCGAGCACCCAGGGGGTTGTTTCGGGGTTCGGCCCGTCGTCGAAGGTGAGGTACACCGCGTTCGCCTCGCTGGGGTAGCTCCACACGAGCATGGGCGGAAACACCTTTTTCAGAATCTTGGCAATCCACGTATCGAATGTGGGCACGACTCGCATTTATGGCCTCTACGACGTTAATCAGCGTTAACAAAAAGGGCTACGCTACCGGTTATAGCGGCTGACGATTTCGGCGAGCTTGTCGCCCTGCTCCTGCTGGCTGTTTCGCTTGGCCATTTGCTCGAGCATCATCACGGTTTGGAGGATGTAGGAGCGCTCGCGCTCTACCTCGCGGCGGATTTCGGGGACTGCGGCGTAGTAGCGCAGCTGCTGGTCGGCGTCGTCGGCAATCATGTCCGCCACCTCGTTGGCCCTTTCGGGTTCGCCGACGGAGTAGAAGCCCTCGACGATGCTAAGCGCCGAGTAGAAGTAGGTGGCCCTGGGCTTGGTGAACACCTCCATATACTTGTGCAGCAGGTCTCTGGCCATGTCCTGCTTATCCTCGTTGATGAGGGCGAGGATGGCGCGGGTGAACAGGTTGCGGTAGGAGGTGATGATGCGGAGGCAGTTTTCGTCGTAATATACGTCCTCGCGGTTGAGGTTGCGGTAAACATAGACGTTCATGATTTTGTCGTACACGCTGTCGGTGTTGGTGTAGAGGCCGAATCCGTTGTTGGAGGGGGTGCGCATGGGCACGAGCATGTTGGCAAAGCCCTCGTCCTGAAAGTAGGCGTCGAGGCCGATGTTGTTGGAGCTGGGCACGGTAACTCCCCAGTACACAGGTCGTTTCCACCCGAAGTTGGCCAGCAGGTCGAGCTGCGCGAGGGTGTTTCGGTAGATGTAGGTTGAGTTGAGGTTGATGTCCACGGTGGGGAGCACCTGCGGGCGCTCGGCGTGGGAGATGATGCCGGCGCTTTCGGCGCTGTCGGCGTTGACGGCGAGCTGTAGGTTTTTGCTGGGGAAGTAGCTTATGGCCTCCATGCCTCGGTAGTTAGAGCGGAGCTTGGTGTTCGGCTCGTCGCTCACGATGAAGTCCATTGCCTTTTTGAGGTCGAGCGGCTCAAGGATTCTGCTCTGGGTAACGACCATTGCCCGCCGGCTGCCGGCCACCTTGTCGAAGGTGAGGGTCATGGGCAGGGGCTTGGACTGGTAGGAGGCCTGCCCCATCTGGGCGATGTACCAGTCGGCGCTGGCGTAGGAGAGGTTCATGATGCGGATGTCTGTGCGGATGTCCTCCACCTCTTGGGCGTACCAGAGGGGGAAGGTGTCGTTGTCGCCGTAGGTGAACAGGACGCTCTGTGGCTTGCAGGATTTGAGGTAGTTAACGGCGAAGTCGCGGGCGAGGTAGCGGCTGCTGCGGTCGTGGTCGTCCCAGTTCTCCTTGGCCATGAGGCATGGCACGAAGAGGAGTGATGCGGCGAATGCCAGCCCACCGGCGAGGGCTGGGGTTTTGATAATTCGGCGGAGGAGCTCGGCTACGGCGGGCACGCCGAGGCCAATCCAGAAGGCGAAGGCGTAGAACGAGCCGGCGTAGGCGTAGTCGCGCTCGCGGGGCTGTATGGGGGTTTGGTTGAGGTACATCACTATGGCGGCTCCGGTGAAGAAGAAGAGGAGGAGGAGCACGGTGAAGTCCTTCTTGCTACGTCGGTACTGGAAGGCCATGCCGGCCACGCCGAGCAGCAGCGGGAGGAGGTAGTAGCGGTTTCGCGCCTTGTTGCTCTTCAGGCTGTCGGGCAGCAGGGATTGGTCGCCGAGGCGGGCGTTGTCTATGAAGGGGATGCCGCTCAGCCAGCTGCCGCGGGTCAGCTCGCCGTGCCCCTGCTGGTCGTTCTGCCGTCCGGCGAAGTTCCACATGAAGTAGCGGAGGTACATGTAGCCCAGCTGGTAGGTGAAGAAGAAGCTGAGGTTTTCGGCGAAGGTAGGCACGTAGATGGTTTCCGTTTTTCCTTGGTCGGACTGCACGCGCACGGGCTTGCCCTTGTATCCGCCGCGCCACGAGCGGTAGAAGGTGGCGTGGTCGGTCTGGGAGCTGAACATGCGGGGGAAGAGCGTGGTGAAGCGCTTGTCGTAGATGTACTTAGTCTTGTTATCCACCACCTCGTACTTGCCGTCGATGGCGGCGTACACGGCGCCGCCGTCGTCGCCCGAGGGCGAGGGGGCGTTGAAGTACTGCCCCGTAACGAGGGGTCGGTCGCCGTACTGGTCGCGGTTGAGGTAGCCCATGAGGCTAAACACGTTGTCGGGGTTGTTCTGGTCCATCGAGGGGTTGGCCGACGAGCGGACGAGCACCTCGGCGTAGGAGCCGTAGCCCAGCAGTATCATGGTAGCGCAGAGGAAGATAGTGTTGAGCAGCGCCTTCCCCTTGCGGTGGGTGTAGTAGATGAGGTAGGCCAGCAGGCCGAACAGCAGGAAGGTGTAGCACACCATGCCGCTGTTGTAGGGGAGGCCGAAGCCGTTGACGAACGCGAGGTCGAACCACGAGCCGACGATGAACGTGCCGGGGATGATGCCGTAGAGGGTTACGGCGAGGATGGCCACGGCCACCGCCGCGGCGCAGAGGGTGCCCTGGGTCGAGACCTTGTACTTTTTGAAGTAGTAGATGAAGGCCATGGCGGGGATGGCGAGCAGGTTGAGCAGGTGCACGCCGATGCTCAGCCCCATGAGGTAGGCGATGAGCACAATCCAGCGGTTGGCAAAGGTTTCGTTGGCCTCGCTCTCCCACTTGAGCATAGCCCAGAACACCACCGCGGTGAAGAGGGATGATAGGGCGTACACCTCGCCCTCGACGGCGGAGAACCAGAACGTGTCGGAGAACGTGTAGGCCAGCGCCCCCACGGTGGCCGCGCCGAAGATGACGATGAGGCTGTAGGCGGAGCAGGCGCCGCCGGCCTTGGGGCGGTAGAGCTTCTCCATGAGGTGGGAGATTGACCAGAAGAGGAAGAGGATGGTGAAGCCGCTGGCCAGCGCGGACATGGCGTTGATGGCCAGCGCGGGGTTCGCGGGGTTGAGCATGGTGAAGAGCCGCCCTATGGTAACGAACATCGGCGCCCCGGGGGGGTGCCCCACGAGGAGCTTGTTGCTACAGGCGATGAACTCGCCGCAGTCCCAAAAGCTGGCGGTAGGCTCAATAGTCATCAGGTAAACAACCGAGGCCACGGCAAAGACCAGCCAGCCAAGGATGAGGTTCAGTTTTTTGTAGGTCATACGGGTAACGTTCAATTATGTAAAACTCTGCTCAACGCGCAAATCGGCGGCTAAGGTACAAAATATAGCAATAGGTGCTACGCCAACCGTAAAAAAAATTGCTATCTTTACCGACGGGCTTTTAGAAGGTTGAACTATTTTTGAACGTACACGGCATGGCAACAACACGACAGCTGAAGGTGGGGCGGCAGCTTCAAAAGGACTTAGGCGAGATTATCCAGCGGCAGGGCATGGCGGCCTACGGCGGGGCGATGCTCACGGTGATGGGGGTGGAGGTAAGCCCCGACCTGAGCTACGCGAAGGTGGTGCTGAGCATCTTCCCCGCGGGCAAGCGGGCGGCGGTGCAGGCAGCGCTCAACGCGAAGCGGCTACGCGCCGAGCTGGGGCGGCGGGTGAAAGACCAGCTGCGGATAGTGCCGGAGCTGGCCTTCAGCATCGACACGTCGCTGGACTACGTGGAGCGCATCGAGGCGCTGCTCAAGGAGGTTAACGTGGGCAGCAGCGAGGAGTAGGCGGCATGGGCAGCTTGTCGTTCTTCATCGCGCGGCGGTACCTGTTCGCCAAAAAGTCGCACAACGCCATCAACATCATCTCGCTGGTGAGCGCGGTGGGGGTGGCGCTGGGGTCGTTTGCGCTGGTGGTGGTGCTGTCGGTGTACAACGGGCTTGACCAGCTCATCACCTCGCTGCACAACACGGTGGCCTCCGACCTGAAGATCACCGCGGTGGAGGGCAAGGTGTTCGACCCGCAGGGGGCGCCCTTTGATGCGGTGCCTCGGCTGGCGGGGGTGGCGGCCTGCTCGGAGGCGCTGGAGGAGAACGCCCTGCTCAAGTACGGCGGCTACCAGCACTTGGCCACGGTGCGGGGCGTGGACGAGGCCTTCCTGCGGCACTCCGGCCTGTCGCGCAGCGTGGTAGAGGGCGAGGCCACGGTCAAAAAGGGCGACGTGAACATGGCCATCGTGGGGCGGGTGGTGGCCGAAACGCTCAAGCTGCGCCCCAGCTTCACGGAGCTGCTGTGGCTGTACTTCCCCAAGCGGGGGCTGCGCCCGCAGGGCCTCGACCCTCAGGGTGCGCTGAACCGCGACTACCTCACGCCGGCGGGCGTGTTCTCCATTGAGCTGACCACCGACGCGAAGTACGTGTTCGCGCCCCTCGCGGTGGTGCAGCGGCTGCTGGGCTACGAGCGCGAGGTGTCGTCTGTGGAGCTATACCTGCACCCCAAGGCGCAGGCCAAGCGCGTGAAGCGGGAGGTGCAGGCGCTGCTGGGCAGCGGCTTCAAGGTGCAAACGCGCGAGGAGCAGAACGAGGTGCTGTACCGCATGATGCAGGGCGAGAAGTGGGCTATCTTTTTCATCCTAAGCTTCGTGCTGCTGGTGGCCTCGTTCAACTCCGTCGGCTCGCTCACCATGCTCATCATCGAGAAGCAGCGCGACGTGAAGGTGCTGCGCAGCCTCGGAGCGCCGGGGCGCTTGGTGCGCCGCATCTTCACCATCGAGGGCACGATGATCTCCCTGCTCGGCTGCGCCGCGGGGGTGGCGCTGGGGCTGATTACCTGCGGGGCGCAGGCCTACTTCAAGCTCATCAAGCTGGCGGGCAACTTTGTCATCGACACCTACCCCGTGCGCGTGGAGGGGGGCGACATTGCGCTGGTGGCCGCCACGGTGGTGGCCATTGGCTACGCGGCGGCAAGCCTGCCGGTGCGCTACCTGATTACAAACGATAACACTCAGCGGTAACAAATGGCAACCTACACCCTAATAAAGGTCAACGGACGGCAGCAGGCGCGGGCGTTCCTCGACTACCCCAAGGCGCTGTACCGCGGCGACGCCGCCTACGTGCACCCGCTGGACAGCGACGTGGAGAGCATCTTCGACAGCCAGCGCAACCGGCTGCTACAGGAGGGCGGCGAGGCCGTGCGCTTCCTGCTGCAAGACGAGGAGGGCGGCCTCGTGGGGCGCGTGGCGGCCTTCGTCAACCCCCGCACCGCCCACCTCGGCGGGCAGCCCACGGGCGGCATGGGCTTCTTTGAGTGCGCACCGCAGCAGGAGGCCGCCTTCAAGCTGCTCGACGTGTGCCGCCAGTGGCTTGAGGTGCGCGGCATGGAGGCGATGGACGGCCCCGTGAACTTCGGCGGGCGCGAGCGCTGGTGGGGGCTGCTGGTGGACGGGTTCACGCAGCCCTCCTACGGCATGAGCTACGCCCTACCCTACTACAAGGGCTTCTTCGAGGCCTACGGCTTCCGCCCCTACTTCAACCAGTACTCCTACCTGCGCCCTGTCTCCATGACCGGCGTGGCCGACAGCATCCTTGCGCGGGCGGCGCACGCCGAGGGCAACCCCCGCTACACCTTTCGGCACACTAACCGCCGCGCCATGCCGCGCTTCGCCGAGGACTTCCGCAGCGTTTACAACCGCGCGTGGGCCGCGCACCCCGAGGTGGAGCCGATGACCGCGGCGCAGGCCGAGGCCGAGGTGGAGGCGCTGCGCCCCATTGTTGACCACCGCCTCATCCTGTTTGCCTACTACGACGGCGAGCCGGTGGGCTTCTTCCTTCAGGTGCCGGACGTGAACGAGGTGATACGGCGCATCGGCGGCGGGCGGCTCACCGCGGCCAAGAAGCTGCGGTTCTGGTACCTGCTCCGCGTGAAAAAGGTGTGCCGCCGCATCGTGGGGATAGCCTTCGGCATTGTCCCCGAGCACCGCGGGCACGGCGTGGAGAGCGCCATGGCGATGGCCTTTGCCAAGACCGCCCTCGGCAGCGGCTTCCCCTACCGCGACATCGACCTGACGTGGGTAGGCGACTTCAACCCCGTGATGATGCGCTTCCAGCAGCAGCTGGGCGGCGTTGTCCACAAAACGCACACTACGTACCGGTTCTTGTTCGACAGGGAAAAACCCTTCGAGCGGTGCCGGCGGATAGCTTAACGACAAACCACCAACAGCACAACATTACGACTATGCTATTCAGCGAGGTTATAGGGCAAGAGGCGCTCCGGCAGCAGCTGGCGGGCGCCGCGCAGAGGGGCCGCGTGAGCCACGCGCAGCTCCTCGTGGGGCGGGAGGGCAGCGGCGGCATGGCGCTGGCGCTGGCCTACGCGCAGTACCTGATGTGCGAGGCGCCCACCGAGGCCGACGCCTGCGGGCAGTGCAGCGCCTGCGCCAAGATGCACAAGCTGGCGCACCCCGACCTGCACTTCGCCTTTCCGGTGAACGTCCCCACGGGCGACCGGCGCAAAGACCCCGTGAGCGACATGTTCATTGCCGAGTGGCGCACGGCGCTGCTCAGCAACCCCTACCTCACCGAGCAGGAGTGGCTGCAAGGCCTCCAGCTCAGCAACAAGCAGGGCAACATCAGCGCCCACGAGGCCGAGGCCATCCTGCGCAAGCTCACGCTCAAGGCCTTCGAGGGGCGCTACAAAATCCTGCTGATGTGGCTGCCCGAGCGCATGAACGCCACGGCGGCCAACAAGCTGCTCAAGCTCATCGAGGAGCCGCCCGCGCAAACGCTCTTCCTGCTGGTGGCCGAGAACACGGGGCTGCTGCTCAAAACCATCCTCTCGCGCACCCAGCTGGTGCACGTGCCCCCCGTGGGCGAGGAGGCGCTGGCCGCCATGCTCGCCCGCGAGCTGCGCCTGCCGCAGGCCGAGGCGCGCACCGCCGCCCACCTCGCCAACGGCAGCGTGCCCGAAGCCCGGCGCGTAGCCACCCTCAGCAGCGAGCAGGGCGAGCACTTCGCGCCCTTCGTGCAGCTCATGCGGCTCAGCTACAGCAAAAAGCCCGACGAAATGGTGCAGCGCATCAGCTGGGCCGACGAGCAGGCCGGCGCGGGGCGCGAGCTGCAAAAGAGCTTCCTGGCCTACGCCCTGCGCATGGTGCGCGAGAACTTCGCCATGAACCGGCAGGCGCACGAGGCCGTTTACCTCGCCGGCGAGGAGGCCGCGTGGAGCGCCAAGTTCTCCCCCTTCATCCACCCGGGCAACGTCGGCGCCATCTACCACGAGCTCAACCTCGCCCTACAGCACCTCGCCCAGAACGGCAACCCCAAAATCATCTTCACCGACCTCATCCTGAAGCTCAGCAGGCTGATAAGAGGGTAAGGGTATGTTAGGATATCTATTTGCTTAGAACGCCACCGCCGCCTCTACCCCCACCTGCGCCGGTGTAGAGGGCAGATAGCGTGAGCGACAGTGGGGCGGGCAAACCCCGCCCCTACGCGGCTACTGCTTCACCACCTTTGCCGACTTGCTGCCTACCTTGATGATGTACGTGCCGACGGCGTGCTGGCTCAGGTCAACTACCGCCGCCTTGCTGCGCAGCACAAGGGCGCCGCCGAGGGTGTAAACCTCCACCTCTGCGCCGTTGGGGTTGTCAAGGTACACAAGGCCGGTGGTGGGGTTGGGGTAGGTTTGTAGAGCCGTTGCGCGCAACGTCTCTACGGCGGTGCTGCCGCCCTCGGTTAGCGTTACCGTGGCCGTG
>JAITMY010000023.1 GCA_031290755.1 Prevotellaceae bacterium | reverse complement strand
AAAATGCCGCTCGGTTTCGCCGCTTACGGGGAAGGGGCCATACCAAGTCATTATGGGCATCTGCTCTCCCGATGGCTCGTCCGGCCCGTCGAGCACCTGTACGGGCAGCTCGGTGGTTAGAGCGCCGGTCAAAACGCCGTCCGTAGTGGATACGGTGATGCTTGTCTGCCCCACGCCCACGCCGGTTACCAAGCCGGCGCCGGACACTGTGGCAACGGCGGTGTTGTTGGATGTCCATGTGAATTGTCTGCTGGTGCTATTGTCGGGGATGGTTTTTGCCACCACCTTCAGCATTTCTCCCAACTCCAAGGCCAGCGATGTGGGGGTTAGCTCAATTCCTTGCAAGGTTACGCCGTCTTGCTTCACGGCGAGCGTAAGTAAGGTCTCGCCATCGACCGTAAAGTTTATACTTCCGGTGCGCTGCATGTTGCTACTCGTTTGCGCCACCTTGACTTTTATGGCGCCATTGTTCGCGCTGTGGTTGGGCGTAACGGTCAGCCAGCTCACGTCCACAGCAGCTTTCCACTCGTAGTTGGTTTCCACGTCGTAGGACTGCGTGATGCCCTCCCAGGGCGCCGTCAGGGTGGTTGGATTGCCCACAAGCGAAAAAGTGGGCTGGGCGGCGCTGGTTTCGTTCTCCTTGCACGATGCCAAGCATAGCGCCAACAGGCAGCCAGCGTAGGCGGATAGCTTTTTCATTTCGATTTTCATAATGGTTTGATGTGTTTTGTTCATAATAAAATGTTTTTAAAAATTACACGTTGTTAATGTATAGCCACTACTGCTTTTTCTACCCACTCCATCATCATCCCCGTGCGCACCGCCACATCCAGCACGGTAAAGCGGCGGCGGATATGCTGCGCACGGACAAAAGTGTCGCGCAGGTACTGCTCTGTTACCCCGATTTCTTCGGGACGGGTGGGGGCGCCTACCAGCTGCAACCGCCGCTTTGCCTCTTGCAAAGGTATTAGTTGGTTTGATAGCTTCGCTTGTATTTCGCGCCAATTATTTTTCAGCGTGGCGAGCTGCCGCGCCAGCTCTTCGCGCGTAAGGTATTTCGCCAGCGTTTCGCACACCGCTACCTCTGCAAAATCAGCGCCGGCAAACATTTTTTCGGTTTCGCGCTGCTGCTCTTCTTTGTCCTGCCACGCGGCGCAGCAGGCTTCTATATTCAGCTTGTCTATGGGGCTGGCGAGCAATGCCTCGTACATGGCGGTGATTGCCAGCGTGCCGATTGCCACCTGAAATCCGTGCGAAATGGGCTGCCCGTGGTGGGTGTGGTGCTCCATATTCCACAGGTGGCTGAACTGGTGCTCGGCGCCCGAGGCGGGGCGGCTGGACTGCGACCACTGCATGGCAAACCCTCCCAGCAGCAAGGCTTCAGTGAGGGCAGCAATGGCGGCAGGGTCGCCGCTGCGCACTTTTTCGGGCGCGGACAGGGCTTCGGGCAAACCGTTTTGCACAATATCCCACGCCTGCTGGTCAACAGGCTCGGCGCCCAAGGCGTCGGCGAGTATCCAATCGGCGCCTGCCGTAACTTTGGCAAAGAGGTCAGAGTAGCCCGCGGCGGTCATTTGCGGCGGTGCGCGGCGGATGATGTCAATGTCGGCAAGGCACGCCTGCGGGGCAGGGCAGCTGAAGGTTTGCTTGGCGCCATGCGCCGTAATGGACGCGCCGAAAGCGGTGTAGCCGTCCATAGAGGCGGCGGTAGCCACGCACACGTAAGGTCGCCGCGTGAGGTGCGAAGCCAACTTGCAGAGGTCGTTGATAGTGCCCGACCCCACCGCCACCGGCACTGCATCATGCTCTTTGAGCGCGGCAACGAGCGTGTCCACATAGCCATATTCGGCATACAGGTGCTTGTCGGTAAAAATAAAAGGCTCCTGCTGCGCTATGCCAGCTGCGGCAAGACACTCGTGTACCGCCCTGCCTGCCACCTCCCAAGTGGTGGGGTCAGCAACTACCACTGCCGACCTGTTGGCAAATTGCTCTCTAAACAAGCTCCCCGCCTCCGCGAGCTTCCCTTCGCCAACGCGCAGGGCTTTGGTTTCCCGCGCCGCTTTCAAAGCATTTTCTACTTTTCCCATCTTTTAATTGTCTATTTGTTGCATTGCTTCCCAAATTTCTGTCGGAATATCCGACTCTACCACGTCCGGTTTTTTTGCCAGCTCTTTTTTGTACTCCTTCATGCGTGCGGCTTTGTCGGTGAGCTTGTCGTGCGTGGGCGCCACCGAAATCATCACCCTCACGCCGTGAGCGCGAAGCTTTTCTACAATGGCGCGGTTCTTTTCGTCAATGGTTGCACCCACGTAGGCAATCATGTTGCGCCACGTCACGCCGCAAATTTCAAGGTCTTCGTATTCCTTCGCGTTGCGCGAAAATGCCGACAGCATAATGTTGGGAAACCTGTCGTGGTAGTAGCGTGCCTGCGCCCCCGTGTGCACCGTGAGCATCACGTACTCTGAGGCGCCCAGCCGCTCTATCAGCGCGGCAATCATGGGCAGGGGCACGTCTTTTTTGTCTAAATTCACTATGGTTTTGCCCTTGCTCCAGCGAATTACTTCCTCCAGCAGGGGAATTTTGTAGGGCGTTACGTTGCCCTCGCTGTCCTTGAGGCGCACGGATTGCAGCTCCGCCCAAGTGTAGTCGCTCAGCTTGCCTTTGCCGGTAGTGGTGCGCTCCAGCGTGGCATCGTGCAGCAGCACCATCACGCTGTCCTTCGTGAGGCGCGGGTCTATTTCAAAGAACGCGGGCATGTGCTCCAGCACGTTGGCAAGCCCTTCGAGGCTGTTTTCGGAAAAACCTGCTTCGCGCCCGCCGCGGTGCCCGCTCACCAGCGCCGCGCCGTTGCCGGTGTAGGCAAAATGCTGCTGACTTGCGCCCGGGCTGCTCAAGTCAATGTAGTGAGGGGCGGCGGCGCTGCTCGGCAGCACGCTGAAAAGCAGCGATGCCATCGCAAAAAAGCGCCGCCATTGGCTTATTTTTTTCATGGACAATATTTATTTTTACTTTCATTTAACATTTAACCCCACAAAGATATATATAAAGGATAGAAAAACAAATAAAAAAGAATTGTTTTTGCATTTTTTATTTATTCTTTTTATGAAGGGGTATGAGCGAACTTGTTAATTTTGTGGTAATGAGGGCATTGTAAAAAATGGAAAAATGTAGCATTTTGAGGGAAAAATTCAGAACAAGCTGATTAAAGTTTAGTATCTTTGCGCCACAAAAAAATAAGTGAAAATGGAAAAAACATTTCCCTCGTGGAAGGACGAGCTGGTAGCAGCCCTCCCTTACTTGGGGCACCGGAACTGGGTTGTGGTAACGGACATGGCCTACCCCCTGCAAGCGCGGTCGGGCATACGAACCATCTACACCGACGAATCCTACATGGATGTCCTCAACTTTGTGCACCGAGCGGTAGAGGAGGCGCCGCATGTCAAGCCGCTCATCTATCAGGACAAGGAGCTGGCCTGCGTGGACGAGCGCGATGCCGGCGGTGTTGACGCCCTGCGCGGGCAGATGGCGGCGCTGCTGGGCAACAGGGTTACGCCCGTGCCGCACGAGCAGCTGATTGCTCGCTTGGACGAAGTGAGCCACGTGTTCCACGTGCTGATACTGAAAACAACGCTGGCTATCCCCTACACCTCCACCTTTTTCGAGCTGGACTGCGCCTACTGGGATGGCGAAAAGGAGCAGGCTTTGCAGAAAAAAATGAGTAACAAATAGCGAAAAAAAATATGACAAACTTTGTAAATCCGGCAAGCGTGCCAAAGAAAAAGTTGTACACCGGCGCCGAAATTCCGGTGGTCGGCTTGGGGACTTTTGGCTCCGACAGCTACGATGCGCCCACCATTGCCCGTGCGGTGGAAGCCGCCATCCGTGCGGGGTATCGCCACATTGACTGCGCGGCGGTGTACGGCAACGAGAAGGAAATCGGGGCGGCCATTGCCAAGGTTATCGCCGAGGGCGTAGCTACCCGCGAAGAGCTGTGGATAACCTCCAAGGTGTGGAACGACAGCCACGAGCGGGTTGCCGAGTCGTGCCGGCAGTCGCTGGCCGACCTTCGCCTCAGCTACCTTGACCTGTACTTGGTGCACTGGCCCTTCCCGAATTTCCACGCCCCCGGCGTGAGCGTTGGCAGCCGCGACCCCCACGCAAAGCCCTACATCCACGAAAGTTACATGCGCACGTGGCGCAGCATGGAAAAGCTGGTGGACGAGGGCTTGGTGCGGCACATCGGCAGCTCGAACATGACCATCCCCAAGCTGCAGCTGCTGCTGCGCGACTGCCGCATTAAGCCTGCCTGCAACGAAATGGAAATGCACCCGCACTTTCAGCAGCCGGAGCTGCTTCAGTACGTGGCCCAGCACGGCATCGCCGCTATTGGCTACTGCCCCGTCGGTTCGCCCAACCGCCCCGAGCGCGACAAAACGGCGGAGGACACCGTCCCCATCGAAGACCCCGTGATTGTGCAAATGGCGCAGGCGCACGGCGTACACCCCGCGGTGGTCTGCATTAAGTGGGCCGTGCAAAACGGGCAAATCCCTATTCCTTTTTCGGTGAAGCCCGAAAAGTTTACGAGCAACCTGCGGGCGGCCACCGAAGACCCGCTTACCGCGGCGGAGATGAACGCTATCAGGGCGCTCGACCGAGGCTGCCGCTTCATCAAAGGGCAGGTGTTTGCGTGGGAGGGCGCTACGTGGGAAGACCTGTGGGACTTGGACGGAAAAATAAAAAACTAACGCTAACGCAATAAGTAAACCTAAAAAAACATGGCAACAAAAAACACAATGAAGGCAGCCTACCTGCCCGGCAACAGCACCGTGGTGCTGAAGGACGTTGACGTGCCCACGCCGGAGCACGGCGAGGTGCTGATTAAAATGAAGTCGTCAACCATTTGCGGCAGCGACATCCGCGCCATCTACCGCGAGCACGTTGGGAAAGGTCCCGAAGGCTATCAGGGCAAGATTTGCGGGCACGAACCCTGCGGGCAAATTGTGAAGGCCGGCGCGGGCTTGCGGCGCTTCAAGGAGGGCGACCGCGTGGTGGTGTACCACATATCGGGCTGCGGCGTTTGCAACGATTGCCGGCGCGGCTACATGATCAGCTGCACCAGCGAATTTCGCCGCGCCTACGGCTGGCAGCGCGATGGCGGCATGGCAGAGTACATGATTGCCGAGGAAAAAGACCTCGTGCTGCTGCCCGATTCGCTATCGTACACCGACGGTGCGCAGATTGCCTGCGGCTTCGGCACGGTGTACGAAGGGCTGGAAAAAATCGGCGTCTGCGGCAACGATGCGGTGCTGGTGGTGGGCTTAGGCCCCGTGGGGCTGGCCTCGTGCATGTTGGCAAAGGCAATGGGGGCGC
This sequence comes from Prevotellaceae bacterium, assembly GCA_031290755.1. Classification (GTDB taxonomy): domain Bacteria; phylum Bacteroidota; class Bacteroidia; order Bacteroidales; family UBA932; genus JAITMY01. The sequence continues at coordinate 434 of JAITMY010000023.1, read as the reverse complement.
AGCAGGTGATAGGCGTGGACACGGTGCAGGAGCGCATTGACATTGCCAAGGAAAAGGGCTTGGTGAGCCATGCCTTTGCCTCGGACGCCGGTGCGCTGGACAAGATACTGAAGCTGACCGGCGGCAACGGCGCTGAGCGCAGCGTGGACTGCTCCGGCAACACCCACGGGCGGCAGCTTGCGATACGGGCAACGCGCAAGTGGGGCAAAATTGTCTTCCTTGGCGAGGGTGGCACGGTGGAGTTCAACCCCAGCCCCGACATTATTCACGCGCAGAAAACGGTTTACGGCTCGTGGGTTACCAACATCTGGCGCATGGAGGAGCTGGTGGAGCGGATTGTGCGCTGGGGCATCCACCCCGAGGACTTGGTCACGCACCGCTTCACCCTCGACAAGGCCTCCGCGGCCTATGCGCTGATGGCCGAGGGCAAGTGC
>JAITMY010000002.1 GCA_031290755.1 Prevotellaceae bacterium | reverse complement strand
GCAACCTCGGCGCTCATGCGCGAGGGGTTGGGCGCCAGCGGGTTGCCTGTTGGCAGGGCGAGCAGGGCGTAGCTGGCGCCGCCGGGCAGCGTGATGCGGCCCTCCTTGACCTTGGCCAGCCGCAGCAGCGCGTCGCGGTTGAACGAGTCGTAGTGGTAGCCCCGCAGCATGTCCACGTAGCGTTCGGGGTCGGCGATGTTGGCGGCGCCGAGCACCCCCGCGGGCGCCTCGCGGGTAGGCTCGCCCACGTTGGCCATGCGCTGTAGCTCGCGCTCCAGCATGTCCTGCCCCACGATGCCCGGCAGCGACGAGGCCAGCCGTTCGGGGAGCAGCGCCCGCGCCGGCAGCTCGTCGCCGGCAAACACGGCGAGGTCGGCCACCGGCCTCCCGTGCTGTAGCAGGGCTTGGCAGCGCTGCGCGTAGCCCACCCACGCCCGCCCGGGCTTCCACCACGTCTGGTCGCGCTGGAAGAACAGCCCGATGCCGCTCAGCGTTACGCCCGGCTGCCTGTCGGTGAAGGGGTTGTGCGCAAAAACGTGGTACACCAAGCGGTTGGCGCCGGTGGCGTAAGCCCTGTCGCCCAGCGCCTTGAGCATGGCGGGGTGCTCGTTCCACCTCATGCGCAGCTGGGTGAAGGCCTCGGCCTGCACCACGTTTTTGCCGTAGATGTGCGCCCCCGACACGGCGTCGAGCATGTCGTTAGGCTTGTCGTGCGTGGGGCTGCCGAGCCAAAACTCGCCCATCGGCATGTCGGTGTTTCGGTAGTGCGCCATGCCGTCGCTCATCATGGTGGGGGCTACGCACTCGGCGCTGAAGGTGCAGCCCGCTTGGTGCGCCTTGCGCTGCATGGTGCCGTAGAAGTTGTCCACCACCAGCTCGGCAATGGTTTGGCGCAGGTCGTAGAGGAAGCGCTCGGCGAGGTCGGCGCTCCCCACGGGGATGCCGGCCACCGCGGGCAGGTAGGGCAGAGGGTCGTAGCCCCGGCGCTGCCGGAACTCCTTGCGCAGCACCGGCGACCAGTTTTGGCTGCCGCACTCCCAGCTGTCCACGTGGAAGCCGGTGAGCGTCCGCGCTGCCGCCTCGCGCCCCACCTGCCGGATGATTTCCCCAAACCAGCTGTCGAACTGTAGCTGTATGGCCTTGGGGTTGAGCTTGTCGCACTCCAAGCCGATGCCGCCCCCGCCGGTGGCGTTGGTGTGCCCGGTCGAGGTGTGCCCCATGCGCAGGATAGTCCACCGGCTGCCCGCGGGGGCCTTCCAGCGCAGCTGCCCTTTTTTGAAGTATCCGCTGATGTTCAGCAGCTTATCTAAGGGGATGCACAGGCTGTCGGGCGCCTGCCGGCGCGTGGTGGCCTTGCCGGTGCGCCATGCGTAGGCCGCCTTGCCCTCGTGCTGGTGGATAGCTGCCGCGCCCGACAGCCGGAGGCGGTGCAGCTTCAGGCTGGGCTTCCACTTCGCGGCGTCGAGGTCTTCGCTGCCCGGCTCCGAGCCGCGCCTGTCGAAGGTGAAGCGGAAGTAGCGGGCCGTGGCGGCGGGGAGGCTGTGGGTAACGTCCGCATCGGTGTTCTGCCAGCCGTGGCGCGGCGGCTGTAGCCGCCCCAGCGGGCGGAAGGCCACGCCGTCGTCGCTGGCCTCCACCAGCAGCCGCTGCGCCTGATAGCTGTTGCCCTTGGCGCCCACGGTGATGGCGCGGCAGGTGAACGGCTGCGCAAACTCGTACACTATCCGGCACGAGTCGTTGCAGCGCAGCATCTCCTGGCCCTCCTTCTCCTCGCTGACCAAGAACTGGAGGTTGACCTCGGGCAGCGACGAAGTAATTTTGGGCACCCTCGTAGCGGTGGAGTACTCGGCGCCGGCGGGCGTGGGGAAGGCGTACACGGCGATGTCGCGGTAGTAGCCCTCGTAGCACTCGGGGCGGGCGAGGGTGTCGCACAGCGTAGCCCCGCCCTCCACCGTGGTGGCCGTCCACACCACCTTTTGCATTGACAGCTCGGGCGTTATCCACGGCCCGCCGGCCAGCGCGAAGCCGTCGCAGCCGTGCATGGCCAGCTTCAGCCCCAGCCGGTCGGCCTCGCGCACGGCGTGGCGGAGCAGCTCCCACCACAGGGGCGAGAGCTGCTCTGCCGGCGGGTCCACGAGCGGCGGGATCTGGGCGCCCCGAATGGGCATGAGGTAGGCGCCGCCAAGGCCGGCCTGCTGCATGGCCTCAAGGTCGGCGGTGATGCCCTCGCGCGACACGGCGGCGTTCATCCAGTACCAAAACACCCAGGGCTTGGCGGCCTCCGGCGGGTGGGCAAAACTCTCCTCGAGGTCGGCCTCGCCGTCCGTGCGCTGCCCGCCGCAGGCCGCAAGGCACAGCAGCACAGGGGTAAAAAGCAGGTAAAGGTAGCGGTTCATAAGCACCTAACATTAGTGTTTGTTCATTACGCAAGGGCAAAAGTATAACTTTTTGTCGAAAAAACGCACCTTTAGGAGTACATTTAGGGGGAGTAGCCCATATTTGTTGCTCGCCGCAAAGCTTATTAAAGATAAGTTTTCGTCCGATAGATACCCACAAGGTTAAATAGGTATAAAACAAACGGGCACAGCTTTATATTCCTCAAAAAAACAGAATATTACCAGCAACCTGTTTATAAAATTTTCCTACTTTTGTAGTCCCTGAATATTTGGGAGAGGTTACTTGTGAACATTTAATGAGCATATATGCACACTTAAAAAAGATTATTGGCACCGCTGCTTGCATCCTTTGGGCAACGGCGCTGTGTGCACAGCACGATGCACAGGTAACGCAGTATATGTTTGGGCAGGTTCTTTTAAATCCGGCATGCGCCGGCAATAGCGAGTTAATGAACACGATGTTCATGCAGCGCTCGCAGTACATGGGCTTCGAGGGTGCCCCCAGCACGTGGTCGCTGGGCATAGACGCCCCGTTTACCCTGCTCGACGCCAAGCACGGCGCGGCGGTGGTCATCACGGGCGACAAGGTTGGCAACTTCGACAACATGAGCTTCAGCTTAGGCTACGCCTACCGGCACCCCCTGAGCAACGGGGCTACGCTGGCCGTAGGGCTGTCGCTGGGAGGGCTTTCGTACAAGCTGGCATCGGCCTCGGCGTGGAGCAGCTACGCTACCGACCCGCTGGTGCCAACGCGGGAGGAGTCGGCCTCAACGGGCTTCGACATGAACCTCGGAGCACTCTACGACAGCAAGTTCTACTACGTGAGCTTCGCCTGCCGGCACTTGAACCAGCCCGGCGTGCTCACGATGGAGAGCGGGAGCAAGGCGATGACGGTTAGCTCCACGTTCTACCTGAGCGGTGGCTACAGGTGGCAAACGTCGAACGAAAAGCTGGAGGTTGACCCCTCGGCGCTGCTGTCGTTCACCGCCATCACCAAGCCGCAGTTGGCGCTTGGGGCGAACGTATTTTACGCAAAGCGCTACTGGGGCGGGCTGTTCTACCGCATCGGGGATGCGCTGGGGGCAATGGGAGGCCTCACCATTCGCGAGGGGCTAAGGCTGGGAGTGGCCTACGAGCACTCACTCTCGGAGTTGACAGGAACAAATGGCGGGAATTTAGAATTTTTTATATCGTATGCTTTTGAGTTGAAGATGGCGAAGAGGGAGAAGAAATATAAGAGTATCAGGTTTTTATAAAAACATGACTTATGCACTACTTTAAAAGGAAAGAAGTAAGGGCGATCCTTGCAGTACTTGCCGCAATCATAGTTGGCAGCGCCGCAAAAGATTTGGGTGGAGAGTTGACCGGCGTACAAGGGAGGCCTATCATAATGCAGGAGCTGCCCCCCTACGGGATGGTGCTTATTCCGCAAGGTAGCTTCAACATGGGGCTAAACGATGAGGACGCCCTCTTCGCCATGAACGCCCCCGCCAAAGTGGTTTCGGTGGATGCGTTCTGGATTGACCAGACCGAAATCACCAACAACGAGTACCGACAGTTTGTAACCTACGTTATTGACTCCATCACGCGCCGTATGCTGGGCGAGCAGTTCGACGAGTTCCTGATAATGGAAGACGCCAACGGCAACCCCTTAGAGCCAGCGCTGCTGAACTGGGGTGTCAAGTACAGCTCAAAGAACGCGGACTACCTTGACATTATCAACATGCTCTACACCCCTGTTGCAGAGTCTGCAACAGGGGGAAAGACGCTGAAGGTAAAAAAATTGCTCTACGCCTACTCGTGGGTGAACTACCATAAGGTGCTGGGTTGGACACCAAATGCTACCGATGAGCCGCTTCCCGTTGACGAAAACGGCGACATCATAGCCTCCTCCTACATTGAGCGGGAAAGCATACCGGTGTACCCCGACACGCTGGTGTGGATACGCGACTTTAACCTTGCCTACAACGAGCCGCTCACCCTTCGCTACTTTGCCCACCCCTCCTACGACGACTACCCCGTGGTGGGCATCAACTGGAAGCAGGCGACCGCCTTTTGCCACTGGCGCACAAACACGCTGATAAGCTACTTCAACAGGATAAGGCGCCCTGTGCCCCACAGCTACAGGCTGCCTACGGAGGCAGAGTGGGAGTTTGCCGCCCGCGGAGGGCTGCTCGGCCAGAAGTACCCCTGGGGAGGGCTTTACACCTACAACATTGCCGGCTGCTACTTGGCCAACTTCCTCCCCCAGCGCGGGCGCTACGGGCTGGACGGCGGGGTGAAAACGCTACCCGTGGGCAGCTTTGAACCCAACGACTTTGGCCTGTTCGATATGGCCGGTAACGTGTCGGAGTGGACAAACGCCACCTACGAAGAAAAAACTTCCCAGCAGGTGCACGACCTCAACCCCTCCTTTCAGTTTAATGCGCAGGAAGGAT
>JAITMY010000141.1 GCA_031290755.1 Prevotellaceae bacterium | reverse complement strand
AACCCCGAAGAACCCGCGGCGCTCAAGATGGCCATTGAAAAGGCCCTGGCCACCAACGCCGAGCTGGTGCTGGCCACCGACCCCGACGCCGACCGCATAGCGCTGGCCGTGCGCAACAGGAGCGGAGCCTTCGCCATCCTCAGCGGCAACCAGGCCAACTCCATCTTCACCTACTACCTGCTGCGCCGCTGGCAGGAGCTGGGCAAGCTGCAAGGCAAAGAGTACACGGTGAAGACCATCGTTACCACCAACCTCATCGCCCGCATCGCCGAGGCCTTTGGGGTAGAGTGGTACAACTGCTACACGGGCTTCAAGTTCATCGCCGAGGTGGTGCGCCGCAACGAAGGCAAGAAGACCCACATCTGCGGCGGCGAGGAGAGCTTTGGCTTCAACGTGGGCGAGCTGGTGCGCGACAAGGACTCCGTGGTGAGCTGCGCGCTGGCCGCCGAGGTAGCCGCCTGGGCCAGGGAGCAAGGCATGAGCCTGTACGACCTGCTGCTGGACATCTACGCCAAGTTCGGCCTCTACAAAGACAGGCAGATCTCCATTGTGAAGGAGGGCAAAGACGGGCTGGAGGCCATCCAGCAGATGATGCGCGACTTCCGCGCCGCCCCCCCCCGCAGCATTGCCGGCTCAGAGGTGAAGGAGATATACGACTACCAAGCGCTGGAGCTGAAGCAGGTGAAGCAGGGCACGGTGGCGCCCCTCGGCTACACCACCACCTCCAACGTGCTACAGTTTGTAACGGAGGACAACACCATTGTCTCCGTGCGCCCCTCAGGCACAGAGCCGAAGATTAAGTTCTACTTCGGCGTGTGCGAGCAGCTGGCCTCCCCCTCCGCCTACGACGCGGTGAGCGCCCTGCTCGACCAGCGGTTAGACGCCCTCGCCAAATCGCTACACCTATAATATACAGCTTCGCCCTAACCCCTGAACCCGCTAACCTACCCATGAAACGAGCCATGCTAATCACCGCCACCGCCGCGCTGCTATCTGGCTGCGCCACCCCCGACAACCCGCTGCTGGGCGACTTCGACACCCCCCACGGCGCCACGCCGTTTGACAGGATAAGGCTGGAGCACTACAAGCCCGCCTTTGCGCGCGGCATAGCGGAGGGGAAGGCCGAGGTGGACTCCATTGCCGGCAACCCCGCCCCGCCCACGTTCGAGAACACCGTGGCGGCGCTGGACTTCAGCGGCATGTTGCTGAGCCGCACCAGCGGCGTGTTCTTCAACCTCAACGAGGCCGAGTCAAGCCCCCGAATGCAGCTCCTCGCCGAAGAGCTGATGCCCCTGCTCACCGACTACGAGAACAGCCTTTACCTCAACGAGCAGCTGTTTGCCCGCGTAAGGGCTGTGCACAGCGAGGCCGACCGCAGCGCCCTCACGCCCGAGCAGGCCATGCTGCTCGACAAGACCTACATCGAGTTCATCCGCAACGGGGCTAACCTGAGCAGCGAGGGCAAGGAAACCTACCGCCGCCTCTCCACCGAGCTGGCGCAGCTCAGCTTGGCCTTCAACCGCCACGTGCTGAACGAAACCAACGCCTACCTGCTCACTATTGCCGACTCCGCCGACCTGAAGGGCCTGCCGCCCTCTGCCGTGGAGCAGGCCAAGGCCACGGCCAAGGAGAAAGGCGCCGCGGGCTGGGCCTTCACGCTACAGCAGCCCAGCTACGGGCCGTTTATGAAGTACGCCGAAAACCGCGAGCTGCGCCGGCAGCTCTACGTGGCCTACAACACCAAGGGCAACCAGGGCAACGAGAACGACAACAACAGCCTTGTGCGCAGCATTGCCAACGTGCGCCTGCAAATGGCGCAGCTGCTGGGCTACCCCACCTACGCCGACTACGCCCTCGAGAAGCGCATGGCCCAGAACCCCGCCAACGTCAGCCGGCTGCTCAACGAGCTGCTGGCGGCCTCCCTGCCCTTTGCCCAGCAGGAGCTGGCCGAGGTGGAGCGCTACGCCGAAAGGCAGGGCGCCACCTCGGCGCTGCAACCCTACGACTGGTCGTTCTACGCCGAGAAGCTGCGGCGGGAGAAGTACGACCTCGACGAGGAGCTGCTGCGCCCCTACTTTAAGGTGGACAACGTCATCCGCGGGGTGTTCGGGCTGGCCGAGAGGCTCTACGGCATCACCTTTAAGGAGACCGCCCTCCCCGTTTACCACCCCGACGTGAAGGCCTACGAGGTGTACGACAAGGACGGCGCGTTCTTGGCGCTCTACTACGCCGACCTCTACCCCCGCGAGGGCAAGCGCAACGGGGCGTGGATGAACGACATCCGCCCCCAGTACCGGAAGGATGGCCGCTGCCAGCGCCCCCACATTGTCAACGTGTGCAACTTCACCAAGCCCACCGGCAGCAAGCCCGCCCTGCTCACCTTCGGCGAGCTGACCACCCTGCTCCACGAGTTTGGCCACGCGCTGCACGGCATGTTTGCCGACGGCACCTACCCCAGCCTCACGGGCACAAGCGTGTACCGCGACTTCGTGGAGCTGCCCTCCCAGCTAATGGAGAACTGGGCTAAGGAGAAGGAGTTCCTCGACATGTTCGCCGAGCACTACGAAACCGGCGAGAAGATACCGGCAGAGCACATCCAGAAGATCACCGCCAGCCAGAACTTCTTGGTCGGCTACGCCTCGCTGCGGCAGCTGGCCTTCGGCATGTTAGACATGGCCTACCACTCCACGGCTACCGCGCTCACCGACAGCATCGCCGACTTTGAGAAGGCCGCGGTGAGCCGCGCCGCCCTGCTGCCGCGCGTGGAGGGCACCTCCATCAGCACCGCCTTTAGCCACATCTTTTCGGGGGGCTACGCCGCGGGCTACTACAGCTACAAGTGGGCGGAGGTGCTCGAGGCCGACGCTTTCTCGCTCTTCCAGCAGCACGGCATATTCGACGTGGCCACCGCTGCCTCCTTCCGCAGCAACATCCTGTCGAAGGGCGGCAGCGAGCACCCCGCGGCGCTCTACCGGCGCTTCCGAGGGCAGGAGCCTACCATTGATGCGCTGCTCAGGAAGGAAGGGTTTAAGCGATAAACACAGCGGGAAGTGCTCATCATTCTCTTTACCAAGGGTTTCTTAGTGGGGCTGCTGGCGTCGATACCCTTAGGCCCGGCGGGGGTGCTGTGCATTCAGCGAACGCTCAACCGCGGGCGGCTCGCGGGGTTTTTCTCCGGCATAGGCGTTGCGCTGGCCGATACCATCTTCGCCGTTACGGCCATCTTTAGCCTCGCGGCGGTGCAGGACTGGATAGCCGGCAAGGAGATCTACCTCCAGCTGCTGGTGGGCGTTGTGGTAGTGAGCGTTGGCATCAAAATTGTGCTGACCAACCCCATAGCGCAGCTCCGTATGCGCGGCAAGCAGCAGCACAACCTGCTCGGCGACTTGGCCTCGCTCTTCTTCCTATCCATCAACCCCGTGAACCTCCTGCCGGTGCTCTTTCTGGTCGGCCTCTTCAAAATCAACGCCAGCGACCTGTGGCGCGAGTCCACGGCCATTGTGGGCGTTATGACGGGGGCGCTGACGTGGTGGTTTATCATCTCCACCACCATTTCGCACTACCGCAAGTATTTTAAGCTTAGGCAAATGTGGTGGATAAACAAGCTGTCGGGCGCTATCATTTTTCTCCTTGGCGCCGTGGCCTTTGTGGATAGCATAGTGAAGGTGGTGAGCAGGCTGTAGCCGCGGGTAGCAGCTAAGCACTTCAAACTCAAACCTTGTCAGTATTAAAAAACGTTATTCGCTTCCAAGATTGAGCGTTTTTTGTTCAAAAATATTTCTACTTGTGTTTTTTGTTCAAAAATATTTCTACCTTTGCAACCGTGTTTTAGTTAGGATGCGTTCATTCAAAATATGAAAATGAAAAATATTTATTTATAAGTACCATGATAAAGAAACAGTTATTAGGTTTACTGCTTGTAGGAGCAGTAACGTTTTTAGTCCCATCGGTGGGATTTGCCCAGTGGGGAGGAGATTGGGGTGGTAGTAGTTGGGGTGGCGGCGGTGGCTGGGGCGGCGAGTATGGAGCAATAGAAAAGGGCGCTGATCACGAAATTTCCGGCTACGCTTCGTTAGGCTATTCCTCGCTGAACTACTCGCCAACAGGTAGCACCACCAGTGGCGGCAGCTTCGGCTTCGGCGTGGGAGCAGGCTACACCTACAACTTTACCGGCGAGTGGGCATTGCTCACCGGCGTAGAGGGCAACTACTTTTCTGGCAGCACGCAGTTCTCCAAGTTGGTGAGCATCTCCCGAGAGCTTTATGAGGGGGCCTCAGGTAAGACGATAGCAGAAGGCGGGGATGAGGTTTACTACATACTCGGCAATCTTGACACCTATAGCGAAGACCAGTGGGCGATGTACCTGCACATCCCCATCATGGGGCAGTACTCCTTTCAGGTACCGGTACTTGGCGCCGACTGGTACAAGAACTTTTTCGTTGCAGCAGGCGTAAAGGTAGGTTTTTCACTTGCCAGCAGCTACAGCGCAGCGGCGAAGACGCTCACCACCAGCGGTGTGTTTCCGTACACGAATTTTAAACCGGAAGATTTGCCTAATCACAACTTTGGGCAGTACAGCAACCCCACCATGCCTTCGGGGGATTTGTCGTTTGGCCTTGATGTGTCCGCCGCCATAGAGTTTGGCCTCAAAATACCGCTGGGCGACGACGGCACCAAGAACTTGTTTGCCGGCATATTTTTCAACTACGGCCTGCTCAACGTGGCGCCGGCGGCAGAGGAGAAGGGCCTTGTATCCTTAGGGAGCACCCCGGCTACCGGTGGTGATACACCGTTCACCTACGGCAGCATCCTAACCTCGCAGCAGTACGCCACGACCAACTATGAGCCTAACAAGCTCTCCGCCTTTACACCATACGTAGATAAGGTGAACTTGATGTCGGTAGGCGTGAAGTTGAGGTTCGCATTTGGCCTGCAAAGCTCTGAGCGCTCCTACTACTGGTATAGCAATATATTGGTTTTTTCATTTTTTTTTTAGATTAATTGGCGGTGTATCCCTCTTGCCCAAAGCAAGGGGGATGCGCTGTT
>JAITMY010000101.1 GCA_031290755.1 Prevotellaceae bacterium | reverse complement strand
CTGTGCTGTGCTGTGCTGTGCTGTGCTGTGCTGTGCTGTGCTGTGCTGTGCTGTGCTGTGCTGTGCTGTAAAGATACGACAAATTCCCTTGCCGTGCAAGCATTTACGCAACTATTTATTAACAATTTAGGCATAGTTTTCAATGAATGATGTTGGTCTTTCTATTAAGCAACGGCGCAAAGGTAGTAAATGTTTACTACTTACCAAATTTTTAACAAAATATTCTGTTGTTGTGCTTGCTATTTTCCCCCGTTGGGCTGAGGTGCAGCCTTAGCCCAACGGGGTTAATGTGCACAAAGGTCTTTCACCTGCTTTTCAAGATTTGGCAGATAGTTGATGACAATCAGCCAGAGGACATCTTCCGAAACGCTATCGTAGCCATGTATGATACGATTGCGCGTATCTACGATTTTTCGGGAGGCTTCTATCGGGAAATCCGGATATTCCTTGAGAATGCGGCTCATCGCCTCGCCAATGATTTCAATGTTGCGCTCAACGGCCTTGCGGCTGTTTATGTCCTTTTTAAATTCAAGGAAGTTGCGCGATTCGGGCAAAAAGCTGTATATTTCGGCTATAGATTGCTCTATATCTTTCAGCCAAATTTTTATATTGCAAGCCTTATTGTGCATATACTAACCGTTTGGAGCTATCGATATGTTCGCGCATCAGTGGGTTGCGAATGGATTTGTTTTCAAGTAAATCGACCGGTCTTTTCAGCAAGTCTTGCAGCGCAAACTTCAGGTTGAAGTAGTGGTCGGCGTACGCCAACGGGTTGCTTTCGTCAATATCCACAACCAAATCAATGTCGCTGCTATCGTTGAAGCGATTTGTCAGCGTTGACCCGAAAACGTACAGCGCCTTCACCTTGTTTTGCTGGCAAAGCGCTGTCAAGCTGCCACGATAGTTATCCAAGTACATAGCTCCTTATTTTTGATGAAACTTCACTCCGCAAAGATAGCATTATATTTTCAAAATCAGCGCTGCGCCTCACCCCACCAGCATCTTTATCTCGCTCAGCTTGTTCAGCGCCTCAAGGGGGGTGAGGTTGTTCACGTCGAGGTGCTTGATCTTGTCGCGGATTTGGGACAGCACCGGGTCGTCCAGCTGGAAGAAGGACAGCTGCACCCCCTCGCCGGCCTTTTCGTCGCGCTTCTGCTTTTTGCCTGCCTCCCTGCGGCCATCCGGCGTGCTCTTCCCCTCGAGGCACTTGAGGATTTCTTCGGCCCGCGACAGCACGCTGCGGGGCATGCCCGCCAGCTGCGCCACGTGAACGCCGTAGCTGCGCAGGCTGGCGCCGCGCACCAGCTTGCGCAGAAACACTACCCTGCTGTCCACCTCCTTAATGGCAATGTTGTAGTTTTTTACGCGGGCAAACTCCTCCTCCATCTCGTTAATCTCGTGGTAGTGCGTGGCAAAAATGGTCTTGGCCCTCGCCGTGGGGTGGTCGTGGATGTACTCGACCATGGCGCGGGCAATGGAAATGCCGTCGTAGGTGCTGGTGCCGCGCCCTATTTCGTCGAGCAGGATAAGGCTCTTTGCCGACAGGTTGTTGAGGATGTTGGCCGCCTCCTGCATCTCTACCATGAAGGTCGATTCGCCCTGCGAGATGTTGTCCGACGCCCCCACGCGGGTAAAGATTTTGTCCACCACGCCGATGGCTGCCTCGGCGGCGGGGACGTAGCAGCCCATTTGCGCCATGAGCACGATGAGCGCCGTTTGCCGCAGCAGGGCGGACTTACCGGCCATGTTCGGCCCCGTGAGGATGATGATTTGCTGCTCGCTGTCGTCGAGCGTCAGGTCGTTGGCCACGTAGGGTTCGCCGGGGGGGAGCAGCTGCTCGATGACGGGGTGCCGCCCCTGCCGTATGCAGAGCGCGTTGCCCTCGTTGAGCGCCGGGCGGCAGTAGCCCCGCTCGGCAGAGATGGTGGCGAAGCACAGCAGGCAGTCGAGCTGCGCCACCATCGTGGCGTTGTGCTGCATGGGCGCCACGTACTCGAGGAGGCTCGCCACCAGCGCGGCGAAAAGCTGCTGCTCCAGCGCCAGCACCTTCTCCTCGGCCCCCAGAATCTTTTCCTCGTAAACCTTTATCTCCTCGGTGATGTAGCGCTCGGCGCCGGTGAGGGTTTGCTTGCGTATCCACTCCGGCGGCACTTTGTGCTTGTGCATGTTGCGCACCTCGATGTAGTAGCCGAACACGCCGTTGAAGCTGATCTTTAGCGAGGGGATGCCCGTGCGCGTGGCCTCGCGCTGCTGGATTTCGAGGAGGTAGTCCTTGCCGCCGCGCGTGATGCGGTGCAGCTCGTCCAGCTCGGCGCTCACGCCGTCGGCCACCACCGCGCCCTTGCCCACTTGGGTGGCGGGGTCGGCGCAGAGCTGCCGCTCGATGTCCTCGCGGATGAGGTGGCAGGGGTTGAGCTGCTCGGCGATGCGCTGAAAGCCGCCCTCGCCGCTGGCGGCGCACTGCTTCTTGATGCTCTCCACCGCCCTGAGCGCGCGCGCCAGCTGTAGCAGCTCGCGGGGGCCGATGCGCCCCACGGCAGCCTTGGACACGATGCGCTCAATGTCGCCCACCTCGCGGATGTGGCGGGACATGGCCGCGCTCAGCTCGCGGTGGGCAATGAAGTGCTGCACCATGTCCAACCGCACGCCGATGGGCTGCACCTCCTTGAGCGGGAGGGCTATCCAGCGGCGCAGCAGGCGCCCGCCCATAGGCGAGATGGTGCGGTCGAGGCAGCCGAGCAGCGTTTGCGCGTTCTCGGCGGCGGACGAGAACAGCTCGAGGTTGCGCACGGTGAACTTGTCGAGCCACACGTAGCGGTCTTCGCTCAGGCGGGAGAGCTGGGCGACGTGCCGGAGGTGCGTGTGCTGCGTCAGCTCGAGGTAGAAGAGGATGGCGCCGGCGGCCACCACGCCGCTCTTCAGCTCGTCCACGCCAAAGCCCTTGAGCGAGGGCACCTGAAAGTGCGTGAGGAGCTTGTCGCGGGTGGCCTCGGGCGCAAACGCCCACTCGTCGAGCCGGTAGGTGTAGAACTTGGCGCCGAAGGTTTCGGTGAAGGCCTCGCCGCGCCCCTTTTCAAAGAGCACCTCCTTGGGGGCGAAGCTGGCGAGGAGCTTGTCCACGTAGTCGGGGCTGCCCTCGGCGGCGCAGAACTCGCCGGTGGAGACATCGAGGAAGGCCACGCCCACCGGCTCCTTCGCCCTGGGCAGGTGCACGCAGGCCAGGAAGTTGTTCTCCTTGCGCTCGAGCACCCCGTCGTTCACCGCCACGCCGGGCGTTACCAGCTCCGTAACGCCGCGCTTCACGATGCCCTTGGCCAGCTTGGGGTCTTCCAGCTGGTCGCACAGCGCCACGCGCTGCCCGGCCCGCACCAGCTTGGGCAAGTAGGTGTCCACCGCGTGGTAGGGGAAGCCCGCCAGCTCCACGAACGAGGCGGCGCCGTTGGCGCGGCGCGTGAGCGTGATGCCCAGTATCTCGCTCGCCTTGATGGCGTCGGCGCCAAAGGTTTCGTAGAAGTCGCCCACGCGAAACAGCAGCAGCGCATCGGGGTACTTCTCCTTAAACTTGTAGAACTGCCGCATCATGGGCGTTTCTACGTACTTCCTGTCTATTTCTTCCATTTGTAGCTACTTTTGTGAAGCGGCGAGTGATGTGGCGGCCTCCTCCTTGGCGGCCTTCACCATGAAGTAGAGGCGGTTGAAAACGTTGACCTCGCTGGTGCCCGCGTCGAAGTCCAGAAAGAGCAGGTTCAGCTTGGGGTAGCTGTCCTTTAGCCGCTTCTCCACACCTTTAGAGATGACTTGGTTGGCGATGCAGCCGAAGGGTTGCAGGCTGATGACGTTGTTTACGCCCTCGTGGGCAAAGGCGCTGATTTCGCCGGGGATGAGCCAGCCCTCGCCGTACTGGTGGGCGAGGTTGACAATCTTGGAGGCCTGCTGCGCCAGCACGTCGATGCTGTGGGGCTGGCGGTAGAAGCGGAAGCTGCGCCCCAGCTGCTCGGCGCGGCGGAAGTAGCGGTTCAGGTAGCGGCGCAGCGCGTAGCTGATGAGGCGCCCCCTGAGCGTGCGCCGCGCTAAGTGCGCCTTGCTGTTCACCTCCGCGTTGATGAAGTCCTGCACGAAGAAGTCGAGCAGCGAGGGCACGATGACCTCCACGCCCTGGCTGTTGAGCCAGTCCACGATGTTGAGGTTGGCAAAGGCGTTGTACTTGAGGTAGATTTCGCCCACCACGCCTACCTTGGCGAAGCTGCCCTGGGCCACGGGCACGGCGTTGAAGTCGCGCACGGCCTCGGCCAGCAGGCGGTAGATGGCGCGGGGGCGGCCACCGCCCTCAATGGCCGCCTCGAGGCGGTCGAGGTAGCCGTTGAGCAGGCGGCGCGACTCGCCCTTGTTCACCTCGCGAAACACCGTAGCGTAGTGCATCTTCGAGAGCTCGTCGGCGCAGATGGTGGAGGCCAGCAGCGGGCGCACGAGCTTGCCCCACGCGAGGTTGAAGCCGGGCTGCTCGTTCAGCCCCGCTACGGTGGCGATGGACACCACCGGCACGTCGGCGAAGCCCGCGTTGACCATTGCCTTTTTGATGAGCGGCAGGTAGTTTGAGGCGCGGCACTGCCCGCCCGTTTGCGTGAGGGTTACGGCGGTGTTGGACAGGTCGTACTTGCCCGACTGTAGCGCCTTGATGATGTCGCCGATGACGGTGATGGCGGGGTAGCACACCTCGTTGTTGGCGTGGCGCATGCCGGCGTCCACCGCGGCGGCGTCGGTAACGGGGAGGTTCACCATGTGGTAGCCGCTGAGCTTGAACAGCGGGGGGAAGAGGCGCGAGTAGATGTCTGAGAAGAGGGGCGCGAGGATGACGCGGTGGCGGTCTTCGGGCATGAACAGCCGCGTGGTGCGGCGCGGCCTCCCGCTGGGGCGCAGCTTCTTGTCGCTGTACTTGGCAAACTCCACCACCGAGCGCAGGCGCAGGCGGATGCTGCCGGTGCTGCTGATTTCGTCCACGCGGATGAGGTTGTTGTTCTTGCCCGTGGTTTGCAGCACCTCCTTCACCTCGTCGGTGATGATGGCGTCGGGGCCGCAGCCGAAGGAGTTGAGCTGCACCATGCGCACGTGCGAGGGCTGCGCGGCTACCCACTTGGCCGCGTTGGTGATGCGGGCGGGGTAGCCCCACTGCGAGAGGTAGTAGTCGCTCTTGGCCGCCTCTACGCTGGGCAGCACGTCCTCCGTAACCACGTCGCAGCCCAGCTCTGTGAGGATTTCGGCGGTCTGCTGGTTGATGAGCGGGTCAACGTGGTAGGGCCTGCCGGCGAGCACCATCAGCGGGCGCTCGTTGCGCAGCGCGTTGCCTATCACCTCGGCGCCCTTGGCGCGCAGCGCCTCCTTGAAGGCCTGCTGGGCGGCCAGCGCGCCGGCGAAGGCGCGGGCCAGCTGCCCGCTGCCCACCCTGAGGCCGCGCGCCCGCAGCGAGCCGATGTAGGCGTAGCAGGCGTCGCGCAGCAGCCCCTCGTCGCGAAAGCTCACCGTGGGCGCGTCTACCCCGATGCCCCAGCGCTTCTTGGGGTTGATGGCGCTCTTGACCACCTCTGCGTAGCCCGTTACGATGGGGCAGTTGAAGGTGTTGTGCGCCGGGGCGCTCTCCCGCTCGCGAAACACCATGGGCAGCAGGATGCGGTCAACCTTCTTCTCGGCGAGGTCGAACACGTGGCCGTGCACCAGCTTGGCGGGGAAGCAGATGTTGTCGCTCATCACCGTGCCCATGCCCTTTTCGTAGAGCGCCGTGGTGGAGGGCGAGGAGAGCACCACGCCCGCGCCGCAGCCCGTCAGCAGGGCGCTCCAGAAGGGGAAGTGCTCGTAGGCGGCCAGCGCCCGCGGGATGCCGATGGTCAGCGCCTCGAAGTCTGCGCGGGCGTCGGCGGCCTGCCCAAACAGCAGGTCGTACTTGTAGCGCAGCAGGTTGAAGCCGCGCGGGGCGCCCCCGCCCTTGCTCGAGAACATGCGCTCGCACTTGTTCCCGCCAAAGAACACGTTCCCGTTCTCAAACTCGAAGCGGGCAATGGTGCAGTGGTTTTCGCAGCCCTTGCACACGAGCTGCCTCTTCTTGTGCCGGTCAACGGCGGCAAGGTTATTTAACGCAATCATAGTAAGTAGTAAGCTGTATTGTCGGCAGCAAAGGTAATACTTTTTCTCTAATTACCGCACAAAAAACGCTGCACGCCCCCACAAGCCCGCAGCGGGCGGCGCGGGCAGCCCCGCGTTTCAACCTGAAACAGCCCCGCGTTTCAGGTTGAAACAGCCCCGTGTTTCAGGTTGAAACAGCCCCGTGTTTCAGGCGTGAAGCGCTGCGGCGGGCGAGTAGTTCGGCCTCCCCGCCCGCCGCCCTCGGCAAAGTTTTGAACAGGCATGGCCTGCTGCTGGTTTTTTTATACCTTTGCGGGCAAGTAAAAGCAAAGTACCTATGGAACATTTACCTTTAAGGGGCGTTATCCCTCCGCTGGTAACGCCGCTGGCGGACAGCGACACGCTGGACGTGGCGGGGCTTGAGCGGCTGGTGGAGCACGTGGTGGGGGGCGGGGTGCACGGGGTGTTCATCCTCGGCACCACGGGCGAGGCGCAGAGCCTGAGCTACCGGCTGCGGGGCGAGCTGGTTGCGCACACGTGCCGGCTGGTGCGGGGGCGGGTGCCGGTGCTG
>JAITMY010000100.1 GCA_031290755.1 Prevotellaceae bacterium | reverse complement strand
CAAATCGTTACGTCATTTTTCAAAAACGGTACAATTTTACTACTTCATTTGAGGTTTTTACAGCCGCTATTTTGCTGAAAATGAGGACAGATGGAAAATATATTGCTACATCATCGTTTGGGGGGGGAGTGAAAAGGACTACAACCCAATCCTACTCAGTTGTATTGCGTTTCTGCTCCGCGCACAAGATGTAGTCGCATATCGCATAGTCGCACATATCGCATAAATTTTTATGTATCTTTGCGCCGCGTTTTTTAATTGTCGTGAAACCAAAAATGACTCTCCCCAAAACCCTCGCAGCTGCACTATCCGCGCTGCTTCTGGCAACGGGCAATGCCTTTGCCCATGCGGGCTACCGCCTCATCCCCTCCGTCTCCAGCTACGCGCAGGCGGACTACCGTGCGGCGCGGCAAAACTGGGCGGTGGCGCAGGACGCGCAGGGCATCATCTACGTGGCCAACAGCAGCGGCATGCTCGAGTTCGACGGCAAGCGCTGGGCGCTGCACCGCCTCAGCGCCAGCTTAGGCGTGCGCTCCGTGGCCTGCCAGCCGCGCTCGCAGCGCATCTACTGCGGCGCCTTCGAGGAGTTCGGCTACTGGGAGCGCGACCGCTGCGGCAGCCTGCACTACCGCTCGCTGAGTGCCCTGCTGCCGCCAGGAGCGCTGCACAACGACGAGGTGTGGTCAATCTTTTTTGCGGGCGACACCGTCATTTTCCGCTCGTTTTCCAAGTACTTTTTGTGGCACAACGAGCAGCTCCAGCTGGGGCATTTTTCGGTGCCTTGCATCGCCCTCGGCGCCATCGGCTCCCAGCTCTACGCCGCCACCACGCAGGGTTTGATGGCGTTCGCCAGCGGACAGTTTCGGCTCGTGGCGGGCGGCGAGCAGCTCACCGACAGCCGGCAAATTGCGGCGATGCTGCCCTTCGACAGCCGGCGCCTGCTGCTGGTTACGCAAGGCGGAGGCTTGTTTTTGTACGACGGCAAAACCTTTGCACGATGGGCCACCGATGCCGACCACCTGCTCGCCGCAGCGCAGGCCAACCGTGCGGTGGCGCTGGGCGACTCGGCGTTTGTGGTGGGCACCATCCTCAACGGAGCCATCGCCGTTGGCCGGCGCGGCAACCTGCTGTGGCACCTCAACAACCTCAACGGGCTACCCAACAACACCGTGCTGGGGCTGCTCTGCGACCGCGACCGCAACCTCTGGCTCGCCCTCGACAACGGCATTGCCCACGCCGAGGCCAGCTCCGAGCTGCACTTCTACAGCGGCGTGTTCGACAATGTGGAGGCCGTCTACGCCATTGCCGAGCAGCAGCGCGCGCTCTACTTGGCCACCAACAAGGGCGTTTTTCGCTGCGCCGAGGGCGAAAGTAGCTTCGCCCTCATCCCCCAAACGCAAGGGCAGGCCTGGGATTTGACCAGCTGCAACGGGCAGCTGCTGTGCGGGCATAACGAGGGCACGTTTCGCATCGACGAAGGCCGCGCCACGCCCCTCTCCGCCATCACCGGAGGCTACTGCATTCGCCCCTTCGTGAGCGCCGGCGGCGACTCCGTCCTCGTCCAAAGCACCTACACCCACCTCGTCGTTTACCGGCGCAACCACCGCGGCTTGTGGCAGCAGGCGCACGTCATCCCGCAGCTCGTGGAGCCCTTGCGCTACCTCGAAATCGACCGCTGGGGCAACCTCTGGGCGGCGCACATCGAGAAGGGCATTTTTCGCCTGCGGCTCAACCGCGAGCTCACCGGCGTAGAGCTCGCCGCGCGCTACAGCACCCTCGACGCCTACGGGGCAGGCAGCACCGGCGTTTTTAAGCTCAACGACCGCATCGTTTTCACCACCGGAAAAATGCTGTTCACCTACGACGACCTGCGCGACTCCATTGTGCCCTACGACAAGCTCAACCGTGCGCTGGGCGACTACGCGGCCGCCTCCAAAATTGTTGCCGACGGCACCGGCGGATACTGGTTTGCCTGCATCGACAAGCTGGCCTGCATCGAGCTGGCGGGCGACAACTTGCGCCGCATTGCCCACCAAATTTCCTACAGCACCCTCAGCTACCGGGTCAGCGCACCCAACCTATGCGTGCACACGGCTGCCGACGGCGAATGCTTCATCGGGCTGAACAACGGATTTGCGGCGCTCAACCGTCGCAAGCCAGCGCCCGCGCCAGCAGCCGCCATTTCGCTGCGCAGGGTGGAGGCAACGGTGGGCGACAGCGTGATGCTGCAAGCCCTTGCCGACAGCGCCCCCGCGGTGCTCCTGCCGCCCTCGTGCAGCAGCGTCCGCTTCGCGTTTGCCTGCCCCTCGTTTGCCGCCAGCGCAGGCGACGTGCGGCTTTGGTGCAAGCTCATCGGCTTAGAAACCGAGTGGACGCCCGCCCCGCCCAGCTACGAAAAGGAGTACTCGCGCCTGCCCGCAGGCAAGTACACGCTTGCCCTGCAAACCACCACACCCGACGGCGACGAGCTGGCGCAAGCGCAGTACGCCTTCAGCGTGACGCCGCAGTGGCACGCCACAGCCCTTGCCCGCGTTGGCTTTGCGGCGCTCGGCGTGGTGGCGCTGCTGGCGCTCTACAAAATGCTGCTGGCGCAAATGGAGCGGCAGCACCAGCGCGCCATGCGTGCCGAGGCGCAGAAGCGCGCGGAGGTGCTGGCGCAGCAGGAGCAGAAAATGGTGCTCCTCAAAAACGAGCAGCTCGAAGCCGCCGTCATCTACAAGGCAAAGGAGCTGGCCGCAAGCGCCATGGCCATAGCGCAAAAGAACAACCTGCTGCTGCAGCTCAGGCAGGAGCTGCAAAAGGAAAGCGGCGCCAAGAGCACCAAAAATATCATCCGGATGATTAACAAAAACCTGTCGCCGCAGAAAGAATGGGAGGTTTTTGAGGCCAACTTCGACCTCATTCACGACCGCTTTTTCCGCAACCTCAAGGAGCGCTGGAGCAGCCTCACCTCGCACGACCTCAAGCTGTGCGCCTACCTGCGGCTCAACCTCTCGACCAAAGAAATTGCTCAGCTCACGGGCAACTCCGTGCGCGGCGTAGAGGTGGCCCGCTACCGCCTTCGCCGCAAGCTCGACCTGCCCACCGACCAGAATTTGAACGAATTTATGCTGATGAAAAAAGAGGCTTAACCGCTCAACTATTTTTTGCTGTTGTCTGCGGTTATGAAAATTAGCCGGATGTCATGCCTCACTTCGGCAGCAGCTAAGAATGCCCGAAGTCCCAACTTCCTAATTCCGACAGCAAAGCACCTACATCCAGTGCCCCCGATGCCGAAGGCGCCACGTTCAGCACCCCGTAGTCCACGTAAACGCCCGTGTAGAGCGACCACTGCTCGGTGAGGCGCCACTTGACGCCACCCTCAGCAGCAAGAGCAAGCGAGAATCCGAATGACAGCTCGCCCGTGTAGTCAACGTTGGATTGCGTAACCATGTTGTGGTTAGGGTTGTCGGACAGGCTGACTAACCATGCGGGAATGTCGCCGGTGGTAACGAGCTTGTCGCCGCTTGCAGTCTCTGCCTGCACTTACTTTCTTCTACTTTTTTTCGCAGGTAGAACCTGCGGAGATAGCTGAAGCAAGGTAGAACCTTGCCTCAACGGGGTCTGTGCTCCGTGCGCAAGACCGCGACGGGTTGCCATTTCTACCATACTGCCATCCCTACGGGATTTCCCCGTTATCAGCTCTGGCGTTGTCGCACATCGTATGGTCGCATATCGCACATCGCATTGAAAATCCCGTAGGGATGGCAGTATGGTAGAATGGTGGAATGGTGCGTGTCTTTGCGCACGGAGCACAGGCCTCATTCGGGGAACAACTTACACCCGTGCGCCCGGCAGGACGCTTGGACATGTTATCCATATCGCCGTCGTGAATAGTACCTCAAAAAAAAAATAGCCAAAAAA
>JAITMY010000096.1 GCA_031290755.1 Prevotellaceae bacterium | reverse complement strand
GGATGCAGTAGCCCTGCGGCGCACCGTAAAAGTGCTCAAACCCGCGCAGCAGCGACTCTTCGTAGAGCAGCGCATCGCTCACGTAGTGGCGGCTGGTTTCGGCGCCGGAGGTGCCGCTGCTGGTGAACACCCGCTGCGCCTTGGCGCTGCCGCACACAACGCGCTCGGTTCGGAAAAATTCAATGGGTAAAAACGGCACCTGCGCCGCGCTGCTCAGCTCGTCGGGGTTCACGCCGAGGCAGGCAAGGTAGCGGGCATAAGGCTCGCACGCTTGCGCCTGCCAGCGAAAAGCGCTGAGGCAGGCCTGCTCAAACTCGGCGGGGCTATGGCGCTCAAATAAGCTCAAAGCCTGTGTATTTTTGCAGCGCGGCAGGGATCCGAATTCCCTCGTCCGCCTGATTATTTTCCAGCAGCGCGGCCACAATGCGGGGCAGGGCAAGCGAGCTGCCGTTGAGCGTGTGCACCAGCTGCGTTTTTTTATCCTCCGCGCGGTAGCGGCACTTCAGGCGGTTGGCCTGAAAGCTTTCAAAGTTGGACACCGAGCTTACCTCCAGCCATTTTTGCTGGGCGGCAGAGTACACCTCAAAGTCGAACGTAAGCGCCGAGGTGAAGCTCATGTCGCCGCCGCACAGCTTGAGGATGCGGTAGGGCAGCTGCAGCTTTTGCACGATGCCCTCCACGTGCGCCACCATTTCATCCAGCGCTGCATACGAATTTTCGGGCAGCTCGAAGCGCACCACCTCCACCTTGTCAAACTGGTGCAGGCGGTTGAGGCCGCGCACGTCCTTGCCATACGAGCCTGCCTCGCGGCGGAAGCAGGGCGTGTAGGCCGTGAGCTTAATGGGCAGGTCGGCGGGGTTCACAATCACGTCGCGGTAGATGTTCGTTACCGGCACCTCCGCCGTGGGGATGAGGTAGAAGTCGTCCACCGTGGCGTGGTACATCTGCCCCTCCTTGTCCGGCAGCTGGCCGGTGCCAAAGCCCGAATCGGCGTTGACCATGAGGGGCGGCATCACCTCGGCGTAGCCGGCGGCAGTGTTTTCGTCGAGGAAGAAGGCGATGAGCGCCCGTTGCAGCTTGGCTCCCTTGCCCTTATAGACGGGAAAGCCAGCGCCGGTGAGCTTGTTGCCCAGCTCGAAGTCGATGATGTCGTACTTTTTTGCCAGCTCCCAGTGGGGCATGGCGCTGCCCGCCAGCGTGGGGATGTCGCCACCCTGCCGCACCACGACGTTGTCCTCTGCCGTCTTTCCGGCGGGCACCTGCGGGCTTGGGAGGTTGGGCAGCAGCACTACCTTTTCGTTCAGCAGGCGCTCTGTCGCGAGCTGCTTTTGCTCCAGCTCGCCCGAGGCGACCTTCAGCTTGGCCACCTGCTCCTTGGCCGCCTCCGCGGCCTGCCTGTTCCCCTCCTTCATCAGCTGGCCAATGGCTTTGGCCGAAGCGTTTTGCTGCGACAGGTTGGCGTCGAGCAGCGTTTGGGTAGCCTTGCGCTCGTCGTCGAGCGCAACAATTTCGGCGGCGATGCCCCTTGCATCAAAGCCTTTCACGGCCAGCCGCGCCACCACCTCGGAGGTTTGTTCGCGAATGATTTTTAAAGTCAGCATAACGTGTCAATTATCATGTGAAACCGAAATTCCCTTACTCCTCCTTCGCCACAAAGATGATGCCGTTGTCGCAGCCATGAATGGTGCGGTGCGCCTTCATCTGCTGCTCGATGTAGCTCACGTGCTCCTCCGTAATCGTTTGCCCGGGCATGAGCACCGGAATACCCGGCGGGTAGGGTGTTACAAAGAACGACGAGATGCGCCCCACGGAGCTCTCGATTTTAAGCTGCTCGCGAGGCTTGAAAAAGTAGGAGAGGCCAGCCGTCTGCACGTTTGGGATTTTTGCGCTGCCGCCGGAGCGTGGCAGCTTCCGGTCGAAGCGCGTTGACTCGTACTCCAGCTCGCTCAGCGCAAAAAACAGCTCGCCCTCTTTCGAGGTGGAGGTGCCAATGGTGAACAGGAAAAGGATGGTGCCCTCCGGCGTTGTTTTCTCCACCTCAAAGCCCTTGCCTTGCAGGTAGGCCTGCACGGCCTTCATTTCGCAGTCCAGCGCCGACACGTCGAGCAGCACCTTGAGGGGGTCGTTGCCGTAGCCGTATGTTTTGAGGTGCGTGAACTCCTTTTGAAAGTCGCTGAACTCAATGACCTTTATTTTCGTGAGGCGCTTGCGCACCGCGTCGCGGAAGCGCTGCGCCTGCTCCAGCGCCTTGCACAGCAGCTTGAAGCCCTCTATCTCCATCTGCATGGAGCACACGCCCAGCGAGGCAATAATCTGGTACTGCGGCGAGGTGGAGGTGTAGAGGTGGAAAATTTCGCGGAAGTAGTCCTCGTCAAAGTCGGGGTCGTTCACGTGGATGTAGGAGCTTTGGCTAAAGGCCGACAGCACCTTGTGGGCGCTGTGCGTAACGTAGTCGGCCCCCGAAAGGATGGCCGAGTACTCGCGGAAGTAGGGGTGAAACGAGGAGTAGCCAAACCACGCCTCGTCGATGAACACCTTGATGCTTGTGCCCTTGGTCTTGTTGATTTTCTGCACCAAGCTCACCACGCGGCGGATGGGTATCAGGATGCCATCGTAGGTGCAGCCGGTGAGCACCACCAGCTTCACGTCGGGGTTTTTCCGTATGGCGTCCTCAATGTCCTTGATGGACGGGGGCGCGAAGATGCCGTAGCGCGTGGAGTACTGGCTGTTGACGTATATGGGGTTGGCCTGCGCCTGAATGAGGCCGTAGTGCACCGACTTGTGGCAGTTGCGATCTACGATGGCCTTGTCGCCCTGCCGCAGCAGGGTTTGCAGGATAATCTTGTTGGAGTTCGACGAGCCGTTGGTAACGAAAAATGTTTTGCGCACGTTGAACGTGTGCGCGGCCTTGGCCTCGGCCAGCCCCACGTAGCCGGTGGAGTCGAGCAGCGAGCCAAGGTGCTCCACCGAGGCCGAGAGGTCGCCGAGGAACACGTTGTCGCCAAAAAATTCGTAGAACGAGTAGAGGTAGGGCGAGTTTTTGAAGCTGCGCCCGCCGGCGTGCCCGGGCGTGTGCCACGTGTAGTTGGCCTCCTCCACGTACTCCTTGTAGGCCGTCCAGAAGGGCGTGCGGCGGCGCTCGTTGAACGTGTTGATGATGCGTTGCAACTCCAGCTGGTGGTTATTCACCAGCTCTGCCTTCTGAATGAAGTGCACGTTGCCGATGTCGGGGTTGTAGAGGTCGTAGGTGTTCTGCTCCGAGGTGATGATGAAGATGTGGATGTTCGAGCGCAGCGCAATGATTTTCTTAATGAAGCTCATGGAGCGGCACACCTCCCAGTTGATGAGCACCGCCTGCACATCGCCGTACTCGGCCTTGAGCCGGTTGTTGCCCGCGGGCATCACGCCGCGCTCAATGTACTCCAGCGCCGAATCCTGCGAAAGGGACTTGACGAACTCAATGGTCAGCGAGTTGCTTTTTTCGAGGGGGCCTTTTATTTTATTGAAGTTGTCGTAAAGGTTCTCTGCCGCATTTTTTGTGGTTTCCACCAGCAAAATTTGTATGCGGCATGTTGGGTTTGTTTGCTTTGCCATATTAAAAAGTTGACGCTACTTTGTTTTCCACAGCTTGTCCGGATAGACATTTTCCCGCACCAGCTTGCTAATGCTCATCACCACGTTTGGCTTATCCTCAATGTAGGTTAC